>NZ_DAQR01000034.1:5856-19756 GCF_002502935.1 Methanoculleus sp. UBA413 | reverse complement strand
GCCTCGGCTCGTCCGACCAGCTCCTGGTAGTCGTCCTCACCGATCTCTCTCGTGCAGGGGGCGCTGCACGAACCGATGTGAGCCCTGAGGCAGGGGCGCCGGGGGAGCCGCCTGCAGGACCGGAGCCCGAACGTCCTCTTCAGCAGGCGGAGGAGGTCGTCGCGCTCCCGCGCCGAGACGAACGGCCCGTAGTAGCGGCCGTTCCCGTCAGGTCCCCGGGCGACATGGAACCGGGGGTAGGGCTCGTCGGTGATGTGGATGTAGGCGTAACTCTTCGAGTCCTTCAGGTCGATGTTGTACTTCGGCTGGTGCTTCTTGATCAGGGTGTTCTCGAGGATGAACGCCTCGACCTCGGTGTCGGTGACAATGAAGTCGACAGTGGCGATGGCGGCGACGAGGATCCTTGTCTTCGGGTCGAGGTCGTGCCGGGAGAAGTAACTTGATACACGCCGCCTGAGGTTCTTTGCCTTCCCGACGTAGATGATGCTCCCTTCATCGTCAGAGAAGAGGTAACACCCGGGCTCGGCAGGCAGGCTTTGCAGGTCGATCATGGATCTTTGAGAATCTCTTTCAGGAATGCCCCCGTATGGCTCCCTTTCACCGCCGCCACCTCCTCCGGGGTTCCTGCCGCAACGACCTCGCCGCCGGCGTCTCCGCCTTCGGGGCCAAGGTCGATGATGTAGTCGGCCGACTTGATGACGTCTAGGTTATGCTCGATCACCACCACCGTGTTCCCCCGGGCTACCAGGTCGTCGAGGACCGCGATCAGGTTCTTCACGTCGTGGAAGTGCAGCCCGGTCGTCGGTTCGTCGAGGAGGTAGATAGTCTTTCCCGTGGCCCGCTTCGAGAGTTCCCGGGTAATTTTGATCCTCTGCGCCTCACCGCCCGAGAGGGTGGTGGAACTCTGCCCGAGTTTGATGTAGCCAAGCCCAACCCGGGAGAGAGTCTTGAGTTTGTTCCTGATCGAGGGGACGTTCTCGAAGAGGGTAAGCGCCTCCTCGACGCTCATATCGAGGACGTCGGCGATGGACTTCCCGCGGTACTTCACCTCGAGGGTCTCCTTGTTGTAGCGCGCCCCCTTGCACTCCTCACATTCGACGTAGACGTCAGGGAGGAAGTTCATCTCGATCTTGATGAGCCCGTCGCCCTGGCAGGCCTCGCACCGCCCGCCTTTGAGGTTGAACGAGAACCGGCCGGGCTTGTAGCCCCGGACCTTCGCCTCCTTCGTCTCGGCAAAGATCTTGCGGATATCGTCGAAGACCTTGGTGTAGGTCGCCGGGTTTGAGCGCGGGGTCCTCCCGATGGGGCTCTGGTCGATGACGATCACCTTGTCGATCTCGTCATCGAACGTGAGGCTCTCGTAGTCCCCCGGCGACTCCCGTGAACCGTGGAGTTCCTGCATCAGCGCCCGATAGAGCGTCTCGTAGATGAGCGTGGACTTCCCCGACCCCGAGACCCCGGTGATGACCGTCAGGACGCCGATGGGGATATTCACGTCGATACCTTTGAGGTTGTTCTCCCTGCAGCCCGAGAGCCTGATGAACCGGTCGCTCTGCCGGCGGGTGGCGGGGACCTCGATCCTGAGGTCGCCTGCCAGGTAGCGCCCGGTGAGCGAGGCCGGGTTTGCGGTGATGGCGGCGGGCGGACCCTCCGCGACGATCCCACCCCCGTGGAGACCGGCGCCCGGCCCCATGTCCACGACCCAGTCGGCGCTCCTGATAGTCTCTTCGTCGTGCTCCACCACAACCAGGGTGTTGCCGAGGTCGCGGAGGTGCTGCAGGGTATCGAGGAGTTTTCTGTTGTCGCGCTGGTGCAGCCCGATGGAGGGCTCGTCGAGGACGTAGAGCACCCCGGTCAGGTTTGACCCGATCTGCGTCGCAAGCCGTATCCTCTGCGCTTCGCCGCCCGAGAGCGTCCCGGCGCTCCGCGAGAGGGTCAGGTAGCTGACGCCGACCTGCTCAAGGAACTCGAGCCTGGCAATGATCTCCTTTAAGACCTGTTTTGCGATCTCGCGCTCGCTCTCAGTGAGTTCCAGGGTCCGGAAGAACGCAAGTGCTTCCGTAATGGAGAGGTCGGTGACCTCGGCGATGGATTTCCCGTTCACCTTCACGGCGAGCACCTTCTCCTTGAGCCTCTTGCCCCCGCACTTCGGGCAGGGGAGGACCCGCATGAACTTCTCAAGTTCGCGGCGGCGGTACTCGGACTGGGTCTGGTGGTAGAGCCGCTCGGCCTGCGGGGCAAGCCCTTCCCACGTCCCGGAGTGCGACCACGCGTCGCCGTTCCTCATCCTCATAGAGATGCGGAGCTGCTCCGGTGAGCCGAACATCAGCGCTTTGTACTGTCGCTCGGTCAGGTCTTTGATCGGCGTCAGAACCGAGAACCCAAAGTGTTTGGCGACAGCGCCGAGGTACTGGCTCCGGTAACCGTCGAGGAAGTTCCGGTAGAGCGCGACGGCGCCGTCAGCGATGCACTTGCTCTTATCCGGTATGATCAGGCCGGGATCGAACTCCATCCTGATCCCAAGGCCGTTGCACTCCTCGCAGGCACCAAACGGGCTGTTGAAGGAGAACATCCGGGGCTGGAGTTCCTCGAACGCGATCCCGCAGACCGGGCAGGCCATGAGCGAAGAGCAGGTCTCCTCATGACCGTCCTCATCGACGGCGATGACAAGCCCCTCCGATTTTGCGAGGGCGTTCTCGACCGCTTCGACGAGCCGTGACCGGTCGCCAGCGTCCAGGCGGTCGATGACCACCTCAATATCGTGCTTCCGGTAGCGCTCAAGGGTGATCTCCTCGTCGGTCCGGCGGATATCGCCGTTGACCCGGACCCGGGTGTAGCCCTCCTGGTCGAGGTCTTTGAAGAGTTGCTGGTAGGTCCCTTTCTTCTGCCGCACGACCGGGGCGAGGATGGTGACCGTCCCGGTCATGGTGGAACCGATCCGGTCGGCGATCTTCTCCGGCGACTGGGCCTCGATGGGGATATTGTGTTCCGGGCAGAACGGCGTCCCGACCCGGGCGAAGAGGAGCCGCAGGTAGTCGTAGATCTCGGTGACCGTGCCGACGGTGCTCCGGGGGTTTTTGGACGTCGTCTTCTGCTCGATCGATATGGCGGGTGAGAGCCCGTCGATGCTATCGACGTCCGGCTTTCTCATCAGCCCGAGGAACTGCCGGGCGTAGGCTGAGAGTGATTCCACGTAACGTCGCTGTCCTTCGGCGTAGATGGTGTCGAAGGCAAGCGTGGACTTCCCGGACCCGGATACCCCGGTGAGGACGATGAGCCGATCGCGCGGGAGTTCAATGGTGATGTCTTTGAGGTTGTGCTCCCGCGCCCCCTTGATGATGATATTCTTCATTGTAGCGTGCAGATCTGTTGGCCTTCTTAGTTCATAGCCATTGTGTGATCTCGAAAAGGTTAAATAAAATAATAGAACGGTGGCTGGAATGTGGGTTATTTTAGGGGTTGTGGCGGGCGTTCCGATTAGGGCGGGAACTACCCCGGCCTGACGGTCTTCAACGAACGATCGGCCGCAGGGTGGTTACTCACCGCGAGACGATCAGCCGCCGAAGAACCGTCTCAGGGAGCGACTCTAATTCCTGATACCAGGAAAAAACGGCGGCAGCCGGGCTCAGCCCCTGGCCGCCCGCCCCTCAGGAGGGCTTCACCGCTCCGGGGGGTGCTCCCAGTAGGGTCTGTAGCCATAATAGGTGTACACAGACCGGAGCCACTCCCGATCCGTGGTCGCCGGCCGGGTGCCCCGTTCAAACCCGGGCGCGCTCTGCAGCCGCTCCTTCGGGATATCCAGGATAACCGCATGTTCGTGCGGATCGATCCTCAAGGCCTCCCAGGGGATGGCAAAGTGCTTTTCCCCGAGCCCCAGGAACCCGCCGAAGGAGATGACCGCATAGGCGATGCGCCCTGCGTCCAGGTCGATTGCCAGATCCTCGATCTTCCCAAGGTCCTCCCCCTGAGGGTTCCGCACCGAATTGCGCATCACGGCACTCACGGAGAGCACCCCGGCGCGCTCCTCCTGCATGGCGGCCTCGCCTCTCACGGTTATCACCTCCTCTCCGGCGCCTGCAGGCTCACCGGGTGTGCCGCTCCCAGTAGGGCGTGTAGCCGTAGTGGCTGTAGAGGCCGGTGAGCCACTCGCGCTCAGCGGTCGTCGGCCAGTTGTCCTTGTCGAAGCCCGGCGCGTTCTCCAGCCGCTCTTTCGGCACGTCCAGGATGAAGTAGTTGTCAGCCGCGTTGTACTGAAGCGCCGCCCAGGGGATGGCGAAGAGTTTGTCGCCGAGCCCCATGAAACCCCCAAACGAGAGTGCGGCATACGCGATGCAGCCCTCGTTGACGTCGATCATGACGTCCTTGATGGTTCCGAGGTCTTCACCCTGCGGGTTCCTGACCGAATAATCCGCGATATCCTTTCCCCGTAAAAAGTTCCGTGTCTCCACCTGCGTGGTAGCTCCTCTCATAGGTCTCATCTCCAGGTCAGTGGGACACTTTGTCCCACGGCAAGGGGGTCATACAGGCCGGACGGTATTTAATCCTTGTGTCAATATAATAATGACACAATTTGAGTGAGCATATCCCAAAAGTACCCGGCGATTGAAGATCCATAGGGAACAGAGCACTCTTACGCATGTTCGCAGAGAGTTGGTCCATATCCGGGCGGTCCGGAACGACGGACACGGCTTTCCTCCGGGAATCGCCCCTGGGGGAGGGGCCGACGGGGAGGAGGGGCCAGCCCCCCTCCCCTGTCTCTCGCAAGGCGGCACCCAGAGCCTCCTACCCCACCCGGCCCCCGGCCTTCTCTGATCCCCGTGGGGGCAATGCGTGGTGATACCCGGTAAAAACCAGTTGGTGGGGTTCTCCGGTTGGGACTAGGCGACAACCACCCCACCCGGAAAAGCCAGACTTACAGAGGCCGCCCCGGCCACATAAACGTCTAGTGCCAAGTCAACGATGAATTGTCGGAATAGTGCATCGTGTCACGTTATTTTGAAGATTTCGATGCGTGAAATGCAACAACGATGACCTCACGCGGAAGTACGCGGGAGAGCGCGAAGTTCGGTTGCTGGGCGGTAGTAGTCCCATTCGCGGTCTTCGCGGCTTCGCGTGAGACTCGATCACCCCCTGTGCTGAAAACTCACGCGGGAGGTCGCGGAGGCGACATTGGATTTTGGGTTTTGGATGGCAAAGAGCAGTGGCACGCCTCTATCCGACGTTTGATTGTTGACCCGGCACTAGGACGACCTCCCCATCAACGGCCGGCCCTCACCACGACGATCGCCACCTTAATCGCAGATCCCAAGAGACGTTAACACTACATGCCGTGCAGGGCGCTCTCCGCCTGCACGGCCCGGAACCTAGAGAATGAAAGTCCACTGGCGAGAGATCTCTTCGGCAAGCAACTCCTTCGCCGCGCTCGCTGCCGCGTGCGAAGTGCACGGCTACCACCTCGAAGCGACAAAGGAGCCCTGTCCCGACGTCACCTGCTACAGCCTCAACTCCATCACCGAACGGAGTTATCGCGACGAGATCGCAGGGGCGGACTGCATAACAATTGTCGGGGGCCCCCATGCCTCCGCCTGCTACAGCGACGTAGCGCGGTACGCCGACTACGTCGTCGTCGGGGAGGGGGAGTACACGCTTCCCGCGCTCCTTGCCGCCATCGAGGAAGGGAGAGACCCGCCTCCCGGCGTCGCCACCGCGAGAGGCTACACGCCCGCACGCCACACCGTCCTCCTCGACGCCTACCCTCCGTTCTCGGAGGTCAAAGGATTCATCGAGATCACCCGGGGATGCCCGTTCGGCTGCGGCTACTGCCAGACACCGCGCCTCTTCGGGCGGTGCATGCGTCACCGCTCGGTCGATGAGATCAGCCGGTACGCCGCGCGGTTCCGCGACATCAGGTTCGTCACCCCAAACGCATTCGCCTACGGCTCGGACGGGGTCCACCTCCGGCTCGACCGGGTGGAGCAGCTCCTCCGGAGTCTCGACGGCCGGATCTACTTTGGCACCTTCCCGGGCGAGGTTCGGCCTGAATGCGTCTCGCAGCAGTCTATCGACCTCATCCTCGATTACTGCGCCAACACCCGGCTGCACTTCGGGGCCCAGTCAGGCAGCGACCGGGTGCTCCGCCTCCTGCACCGGGGGCACACCGTGGAGGACGTTGTCCGCGCCGTCGACCTCTGCCGGGAGAACGGGCTTGTTCCGGTCGTCGATTTCATCCTCGGGCTGCCGTTTGAGACCGACGACGACCAGCGTGCGACGCTCGACCTCGTGAGACTGGTCACCCGTGCAGGGAAGGCCCATATCCACTACTTCATGCCGTTACCCGGAACCCCGCTCCAGAACAGCCGGCCACGCGGGCTCCTTCCGGAGACGGAAAAAGTTCTTGGCAGACTGGCGCTCGGCGGCAGGATAACCGGTTCGTGGATGGATCATGAGATAAGGTTTTTTAGACGCAGTCCTCACCTATAGAGCATGACGGATGTGCTACTCTTAGCAGATCTGCACGGTAACTACGGAAAGCTTGAGGCTTTTCTCAGCTACGACTACGATGCAGTCATCATTGCAGGCGACATCACCAACTTCGGTCCACTCGAGCCTGTAGATTCAGTACTCTCCCGCTTTGAGGTACCGTGTTTCGCAATCCCCGGCAACTGCGATCCCCGTGAGATCATCGACGTGCTCGAACGCTCTGATGCGGTCTGTCTGCACAACTCATGGATCTCTCTTGGCAACCTGACAATCGCAGGGCTTGGCGGTTCAAACGAGACCCCCTTCGGCACGCCGTTTGAGTTGACAGAGGAAGAGATCGACGGAGAACTCACCAGGATCGTCAAGCACATGGATAAGAACGTCCACAACGTCCTGCTCAGCCACGCGCCGCCATACGAAGCCCTGGATGCCGTCGGCGAGAACCATGTCGGGAGCCAGAGCATCAGGAAGCACATGACCCAGTTTGACCTGGTCTGCTGTGCGCATATCCACGAGGCGCGGGGCATCGCCGAGGTCGACGGCGTCACCGTCGTCAACCCCGGGTCCGCATCAGATGGCTACGGCGCCCTCATCCGCTTCGGAAAGGAGCCAAAAGATATTCATATCGAACTTATCACGGTTTAGGACCAGGATAGGGCCAATCCCCGCCGTCTCGGCGGCGGGGTACGGTCCGTCTACCAATCCCATAGCATCCCTGCAAAGACCCATCCATTTTATGAAATGCCCATGAAGCGCGGCCTCAAGGGCGTTTCCAGCCACTACCTGATGAGTCTCAATCCCCGCACCGGGACGAAGATGCGGTGGTTGAACGTCCGAGAGATGCCTGCGACTTCAGTCGCGGGGGCTGCTGCCAAGCAGCATCTCAAGATACGAGGTATAGATCGGCGGACCCTCCACACCCAGATCTTCTGCAATCGCCCCTATCCGCCGGGCAGCGTCCTCCCCACCCTCTTCTGTCAGGATCTCGATCTCGATAAACGTCCCGAGACCCTCAACGTCGTCGAGGGTGACCGTCACATCCCCGATCTCGTAGAACTCCCTGACCTTTGAGACCACGGCGGCACGCAAAAAACCGGTGCGGGAGAGGATCGTCTCAAGGGTCTCGCCCGAGGCCACCGAGAGGTTGAACTCCTCGCGGGCCTTTGCGCTCCCGACGCGGATCTTCGGCCCTTTGTAGGTCACGGTAACCCCGGTATCGTCATACCTGACCCGCAACGCCTCGTCGGTCTCCCCGAAATCACGGTGGGGGGCGTTGTAGTAGATATCGCGCTCCTGCTGTCTTCTGGCCATCCGCACCCCCTGTAGGGTGAGCCGGGCCCGGACTTCCCCCGGGTCAGGGACCGCAAACTTTGCTTCTACCTCGAGCATGAGAATCGCGCCAGATCTATCTCTCCGGAGCGACCATTAAACCGTCACTGCACGGCCCCGACCAGGTCAGCCATCTCCTGCCTGACCTGGTCTCTCTGGTTCTCTGCAGCGGCGAGGAGGGCGCCGTCCCCCAGGTGCTCCGCGGAGGTGATCGCCCGTTCAGTGAGCACCAGAGCCGTATCGTAATCCTCACGATGGTAGAACCGGATCCCCAGCTCCAGGTTCAGGTCCGCGGCCTTCGCGTAGTCCTGCGCGTTGAAGAAGTGGCAGGCAAGCGAGAGGAGGATGTGCAGCCTGCCGGTGAGGCGGTGCATGGATCGCTCGAAGCAGTCCGCAGCCCTGGCGTTGAGGGTTATTTTTGCGTCCGCGGAGAGTTTGCGGCGGCAGTGCTCCTGCAGGAGGGGGTGGGCGAAGGCATACTCCCCGCCGGGAAGCCTCCGGAATATGGTGCTCTCCTGCAGGCGGTCCATCATCAGCGTCACGTCCGTCCCCTGGAGGTCGAGCACGCAGGCCATGACCGGCACCGGGAACGGGGGGTTTAACACACAAAGTTCCTCCGCCCACACCCGCCGAAACTCAGGAAGCGCGGCAAAGGCAAGCCCTGCCGGGTCCCCGCCCCCGGCGAGCAGATCCCCGATGTTCCCGGCGGAGGGCGTAAGGCCCCGGTGGCGCAGGGTGTTGAAGCAGGCCATGAGGCTGAACGGGTCGCCCGGGGCCTCCTCGAGGAGGGCGGCAGTTGCGTCGCTGATAGCAAGATCGAACCGTCTCTGCCCCATCTCCTGGATCTCGTGGCTCCGCATCCCCGGGAGCTGCACCAGAGGGGCACCGCGATTCTGGACCGCCTCCCGCATCGCTGCATACCCGGGGCCAGCCCCATCTCCGGCCCGGCAGGTGAAGGCGAGGAGGATACCGGGCGGGAGGTCGTGGATGATATCCAGGAGGAGGCGGCGGTCAAGGCGCGAGGCAAGGTGGACGTCGTCCAGCAGGACTGCAGCGATGTGGCCGGAGCCTACCATCAGTCTCCCGAGTACCTGCAGGAGTTCCTCAAACGCCTCGCGCACCCGGTCGTACCCGACCTCAGGCGATCGGGCGAAGACGCCGATGATCTCCTCCCCGGCCTTCGGGAGCAGGCTGACCGGCTCCACCGGGGCGGCGTACTTCTCAAGCAGGTCGTCGGCATACCTGACCGCCTCCTTCAGGCCTTCGCTCCCGAGGAGATCCCGGAACCTGCCCGATACAGCATGTCCCTGCAGGTCTTTGAGCAGTTCACGAAACGCTGAGAAGATCATCCCGGGGAGGTCGAAGACCTCCGCCCTGAGGACGGGAGACCGGGGACCATTGGTGCGATCCTGCAGGTCGTATGCGAGCCAGTTTAAGAGAGAACTCTTCCCGATGCCGGGCGGCCCGGAGATCATCGCCGCCTGCCCGTGCTCTCCTGCCCGGGGGAGAAGGGCCAGGAGTTGCTCGCGCTCCTCGTGCCGGCCGCAGAACTCATCAGAGGGGCAGGGAGCATACGAGACGCCCTCCGCCCACTGCTGCACCCCATCCATGTTCCTGCCCACCCACCATCGAGCCCGGGTGTATTTAAGATTTGGGCAGAGATTAACCCGATCCCCTCCAGAGTGACAACACCGCGGATAGACGATGCGGGGTTGATACGCAAACCCAACGAAGGGGTGCCGCTCCCATCCCCGGTTCACACAGGAGGTCTTCCCGCTCATGCCGCCGACAACCCCGCAGAGATAAATACCATTCCATCCAACTTAGATGGAACAACGAGAGCGGGTATGCGATTGCGAGGTGCGTCTCCACGCACGCGGCGCATAAACGCAATCCTGCTATCAGGGAGAATGGAATGGCACTTCAGGAAGGAGATTTTATCAGGCTCAGGTACACCGGCCGCGCCGGTGGGAATATCTTCGATACCACAGATGAGGAGAGCGCGAAGGAAGAGGGGATCTACAACCCACGGGCAGAGTATGGTCCGGTCACCATCCGTCTGGGGAGCCACCACGTCATCATCGGCCTTGAGGACGAGCTGATCGGAAAAGAGGTCGGCACCGAGGGAGAGGTCGACGTCCCGCCCGAGAAGGCGTTTGGGGCACACGACGACCAGCACGTGAGGTCTGTCCCGGTCACGCAGTTCCGCGAGAAACCGAGGCGTGGGATGCGGGTAGAGGTCGAAGGCAACGAGGGAATGGTCGTCGACGTCATCGGGAGGCGTGCGGTCGTCGACTTCAACCACCCGCTCGCCGGAAAGACCCTGCAGTACTCCTACGCGATCCTCGAGAAGGTCGAGGACCAGGTCGAGCAGATCAGCGGCCTGATCAAACTCTACTCCGGCCGGGCCGATATCGGCATCACCATCGCCGACGGGACGGTCGAACTGGCGCTTCCTCCCGCCATCACATACGACCGGCGCTGGATGGTCTGGCGGGGCACACTCGTCCGTGAGCTATTCGAGTACTACCCCGATGTCGAGAACGTTGTTATGAAGGAGACGTTCCCGCGCCCCAAAAAGCCGGAAGTGGCTCCGGAAATCCCTGAGGCTGAAGAAGAAACGGAAGAGACTGAGGAGTAATCTTTTCACACACTGTTTTTCCTCATTTTGAAGAACTCTTCCCGGCGACACCTGGTCCCGGGTCCACCCACCGATGCCACAGCAAGGAGGATCGTTTCGCACCTCCCGGTGTCCTGACTCCTGCGCTTCTGTCGGTCCCTCGGGTGCCGGGGTGCTGATTCAACACTGTTTTGGGATGACCTCCCGGCAGCAGTTCCAGAGCGGTATGGAGATCCGCCCTATTAGAAACATCTGAGATATATAATTTTGCATTGCGGACCGGCAGGTAAAAAGAAAGCATTTAATTTTTAGGCGTATATGCTTCATTATGTACGTTGGGGCCCCAGGAATGTCCCGGAGCGGTTTTTTCGTTGATTCCACGGCTGGAATCGATGACGCAACAGGTAAACGGGAGGAACGTAAGGGTCAGGACGCTTCAGAGCCAGGAGGGAATCATGCGCCTGCCGGGGCTTCATGCACCCAGGTGTGCGCGGTTCTCTGGGTTGCATCGCTCCTTCTCCTCATACTCGGCGTGGGATCGGTGGGTATGCCGGCAACCCCGGCACCTGAAACCCTGTGCCCCATTGTGGGTCTTGCCGGGCTCTTCGGACCGGACGGAACCTCATTCATCAGGCACCGGATGAGGAGAGGCAGCAGAGAGGGCGATAATGAGGAGGGCACCCGGGATCCGGACCAGGAAACCTCCCGCAGGAGTGCGGAAGAAGAGCCCGGGGAGCCGTCGCCGGGAGGAGATGCCTGGGGTGAGAGGGAGACAGACGTCCTTGAGCGGATTGAGAAGATCCCCGCGGCCCTGAGGCGGTTCGACGACCTCATATCGCCTGATGGAGAAAGTGAAGACCCTCCTGTCGCCTCATCGGAAGAGACAACTCCAGGTCATTCTCTCCCGGACGACCCGGATGACGGCGTACCCGAGGAGCCGGATGAACTCCCCGGACCTCCCATGGATGACCGGCCTGACCCGCAGTCCGGGCCCCCGATCGATGAGGAACTCATGGAGTTGCTCGGGCTTGACGACGAGGACGAAGAACCGTCTCCCGGGATTCTCGAGGAGAACGCCAGCCTGCTGGAGGATGAACCCGACCCCGGCGAGCCGGTGGAGGATCCTCCGTATGAGGATCGCCCGCTGGAGGTGCTCATCGACGACCTCGGCAGTGATGATGCCGAAGTCAGGGAGCGTGCTGTTGATGCCATCGCCAGGCGCGGATCAGGAGCCGTGGCTCCCCTGATAGAGGCACTCTCTCTCGCAGATGACCGGAGGCGGTGGTGCGTTGCCGAAGCCCTCGCCGCGCTCGGGGATGAAGCGATCCCGGCGCTTATTGCCGCGCTTGGGGATGAAGCGGCACAGGCAGGGGCAGCTGCAACGCTCGTGCGTATCGGCGGGCCTGCCGTGCCGCCGCTCATTGCGGTGCTTGCCGGCGGCGATGGCGAGGTGCAGTTCGGCGCCCGCTATGCGCTCCAGGAGATCGGCGACGAGGCGGTTCCCTTCCTTTTCGAGGCGCTTGACGCGCCTGACGGAACCATCCGGAGATCCGCCGCGGAAGTTCTTGGAAATCTCGGGTGGAAGCCCCCCGGTGACACGGCCGCGATCCGGTATCTCATTGCCGGCGAGGCATGGCTCGATGTGGCTGAGTACGGCGCGGCCGCGATCGATCCTCTCATCCGCATTCTGAGATCTCCGGACAGGGAGACCTGGTGGAGCGCTGCCCGGACCCTCGGTGAGATCGGGGAGCCGGCGGTAACACCCCTGATCGACCTGCTGCACGAGGCTGATGGCGAGGTCAGTTCACTGGCGGTCATGGCGCTTGCGGAGATCGGGGGGCCCGCGGTTGGTCCCCTCATCAGGCTGCTTTCTGATCCGCCCCTCCGCGGTACGGCGGCGGGAGCCCTGGTAAAGATAGGAGAGCCGGCGGTAGAGGGGTGTATCCAGGCCCTGGACCGTGGAGACGCTGATACACAGGAATCACTCCGGGAGATCCTGATTGCGATCGGGGAGCCGGCGGTCCCGCCCCTGATCCAGGCGTTGACGGAAGATCGGTCCGCGGTCCGGGGTCATGCTGCCGGGATCCTTGAGGGGATGGGCTGGGAACCCTGGAGCGATACTGAGCGGGCGTGGTACCTGATTGCCCATGAACAGTGGATGGAACTTTCCCTGATGGGCACACCGGCCGTCGGACCGCTGATCAGGACACTCAACGGCGACGACGACCGCATACGCAGCGAGGCCGCGGGGACGCTCGGCGAGATCGGTGACCCGGCGGCTGTGGGGCCGCTCGTGGACGCCCTCGCGGACGAGGGTGTCGCCCCTGCGGCGGCGGATGCGCTTATCGCCATCGGGAAGGCTGCCGTATCCCCGGTCCTCGGGCTGCTCGAAGAAGAAGGTGCCGCCCGGGAGAACGCCGTCGAGGTGCTGGGCAGGCTTGGGGCGCATGAGGCGGTCCCGGCCATCGTCGACCTTGTCAGGAGTGGTGGCGACCGCCTCCACCGGAAGGCCGTCGACGCGCTTATCGGCATCGGGGCACCTGCGATAGCGCCCCTCATCCCCCTCCTCGGTGAGGAGGGCGACGGGCACGCGGGAGCGGTGGCCGCGCTCACCGGGATCGGCGACGACGCACGTGAACCGCTCGTTGGGGCGCTTAATGATGAGAACGCACGGGCCCGCATGGGGGCTGCCGTCGTCCTCGGGAGGCTTGGCTGGGTGCCCGCGGGGGTGGAAGAACAGGCAGGGTACCTGGTCGCGCTGCAGCGCTGGCAGGATGTTGTGGGCCTCGGGGAGCCGGCCGTCGACCTCCTGGCGGCACGGCTCGGCGATCAGGATGCGGGCGTGCAGGCAGGAGCAGCGACGGCGCTTGCCAGGATCGGACCTCCTGCGGTTCCTCCACTGGTCCGCCTGCTCGGTGAAGAGGAACTCCGCGGGCCTGCGGGGGATACGCTGATGCAGATCGGGGCCGCGGCCGTCGAACCCCTGGTCCGTGCCCTGGATGAGGATGGGCTCTCTCAGGCAGCCGCCGGGGTGCTGGCCCGGATCGGGAGGCCTGCCGCCGTTGCGCTCATCCCGGTGCTCGGTCGCCCCCGTACCGGGGAGGTTGCGGCGGAGATCCTGGCGGCGATGGGCGAGACGTCCATCGAGCCGCTTGTCGGAGCGCTCGGGAGCGATGACGCCCAGATCAGGCAGATGGCCGGGGACCTGCTCATCGGCATCGGGGATATGGCCACCGGCCCGCTCATCGGGGCTCTCGGCCACCCTGACGATGCCCTCAGGCTCGAAGCGATCGATCTCCTGACGCGGACCGGCAGACCGGCCATCCCCGCTCTTGTGGAGGTGCTCCTGGACGAGCACTACCGTGTACGGCTGGGCGCGGCCGAGGTCCTCGGGAGGGTCGGATGGAAGCCTGAGACTGAGGAGGAGACGGTCCACTACCTGATCGCGAAGGAACAGTGGGCGTCTGTCGC
>NZ_DAQR01000034.1:3618-5681 GCF_002502935.1 Methanoculleus sp. UBA413 | reverse complement strand
TCGGTCCCGGTGCGGTCGGGCCGCTGGTGCGGGCGCTCGACGACCCTGACAGCGCAATCCAGATGGGTGCGGCGCGGGCGCTCGGCCTGATCGGGGAACCGGCGGTCGCCGAACTGATCGACGCCCTTCGCGATGAGCAGGACGGCGGCCAGAGAAAGGCGGTCGAGGCGCTCAAGCTGATCGGGGAGCCG
This sequence comes from Methanoculleus sp. UBA413, assembly GCF_002502935.1. Classification (NCBI taxonomy): domain Archaea; kingdom Methanobacteriati; phylum Methanobacteriota; class Methanomicrobia; order Methanomicrobiales; family Methanomicrobiaceae; genus Methanoculleus; species Methanoculleus sp. UBA413. The sequence goes on along the minus strand of NZ_DAQR01000034.1, from coordinate 5,490 downwards.
GCGGTCGTGCCGCTCATCGACGCTCTCCAGGACCGTGACTGGCATATCCGCCTCGGAGCGGCACGGGCGCTTGTCACCATCGGGGATCCGGCGGTTGAGCCGTTGGTCCGGGCTCTCCGCAGCGGGTCTGAGGTGATCCAGATGGGTGTAGCCGCGGCGCTCGGGAAGATCGGGAACCCGGCCGCCATCGACCCGCTCACCGATACGCTCCTGCACGGGGACTGGCGTGTGGGGCGTGTCGTGGTGCGGGCGCTCGGTATGATGGGGGAGGCGGCGGTGAAACCGCTCCTCCGGGTTATCAGGGAAGGGGATGATGCGGCCCGGAAGGGTGCTGTGGCCGCCCTCGTGCTGATCGGAGATGCGGCAGGACGGCTGCTCCCCGGTGCGCTCACCGACGGAGATTTCCGTGTCCGCGCCGGGGCTGCAGACGCCCTCGACCGCCTGGGCTGGTCCCCGAAACCCGGGGAGGAGACGGTCTGCTACCTGATCGCAAAGGAGCGGTGGAGCGATCTGCTCACCCTGGGCACAATCGCGGTCGGGCCGCTGGTGCGGGTGCTCAATGACCGCGATGACAGCATACGGCGGCGGGCGGCAACGATCCTCGGTGAACTGCAGGATCCGCGTGCGGTCGGGCCTCTCGTCGACCTCCTCCACGATGACTTCTACAGCATACGGCGGGAGGCCGCGGCGGCGCTCGTCACCATAGGGGCCCCGGCCATGGACCCGGTCATAGCCGCACTGGGGGACGAGGACGACGATGTCAGAAAGCGTGCGGCTGACATCCTGGCCGGGATCGGGGACGTGCGGGCGATCGGGGCCCTCGAAGGGATCTTCAACGATGAGGACTGGTACGTCCGGAGGGCCGCGGTGGAGGCGGTGGAGAGGATCCGGGAGCGGGGGGGGTAACTCTTTTTTGGGAGGCGGTCCCGGTCGATGAAGACACTCATGAGTAGTATACTATGAAGTGTACTATTTTATGGTCGCGGAAGGATGTCGTGGCGCTGGATCGTTAAAACCGTTAGATCCTACCTACCACGAGAAACTACCCGGTACTGCATATCGCCGCCCTCCCCTTCATCCAATGCGCCGGTGTTCACCGCAACGCGGGAACACCCTGATATACCCACTTTAAGACTGCACAGCCCGCTCAATCAGCGCGATCTCTTCCCCGGAAAGCCCATAGAGCTCGTAGACCAGCGCGTCGATCCTCGCATCGGTTGCCTCGATCTCACGGCTGATGAAGATTTTATCCTGCCCCGTTCTCGCCCCGGCAAGTTTCCGGTTCAGGTCGAGCATCGTCTCAACGAGGGTGACCATGCGGTCGCGGCGGGCGACGTCGGTTGGGTCAGAGGGGTCGAGGGGGCGGATGGGCAGCATTTCCACGTACTGCGAGAAAAAGCGGAGATACCCACCTCGATACACCGCCGCCACATTCCGATAGTAGAAGTTGATCAAACTTGAATTGAGGATGCCAAGCAGGAACGTGTCATTGATGAATACATTATAGCAGGTATTGGCGTTGTAGAACCCACCCTCTGCATCGATGGTGAACTGGGGGCGCTCGGCAATGTCAGGGAAAATAATCTTGGGCCCCTCGAAACCTTCATAATAATCAACCGTATCCTGAATCTCATACCACTGATACGACCCCGGCTTCCTCCCTTCCCACTTGCCGCCTTTCCATCCATTTGGTCTTGGAATCAGTTCCTTCTTGAACTGTTTGAGGTACTCCTTAATCGCAGGATAATCGTTGATCTCGATGCCCCTTCGTGTAAATATCAGGAACTTATCCGCCTCCAGCGGCGCATACCGCTTCACATCCCGCCCGGCGAGGAACGGCTTGATCACCTCCGCGCTCTTCGGGTCCTCTGC
>NZ_DAQR01000034.1:0-3376 GCF_002502935.1 Methanoculleus sp. UBA413 | reverse complement strand
AGATCTTCCCCTGCACGTACTCCCCAAGCGGCACCCCGGCGCCCCGGACCTTCTTCAGCAGGGCGCCGGTCTGCTCATCCACAAGCGACCACCCGTCCTCGTCCAGGTCGTCCTGTCGGACCGGGTAACTCGACTCCCCGACATACTCCGAGAGGTCGGGGAAATCCAGCGACGCAACCTCCGTGACCGGGAACGTCTCGCGCGGCGTCCCGTGCGACACCCGGACGATACAGGGGTACGTCGTCGCCCCCTGAAACACCGGCAGATCCCCGAAGTCCACGATCTCCTCGATCCTCCTCTCCTTCAGCCACTGGCGGAGAGGTTTCCCATAGTTCGCCCGCAACCATTTGTTCGCGACGATGTAGCCGAACTGCCCGCCGGGGCCAAGCAGGGAGACCCCCTTCTCGATGAAGTAGGTGTAGAGGTCGGCGACCCCGTGGTAGACCGCGTACCGCTGCTTCGCGTACTCCTTGAACTCATGCCCGAGCGTCTCCTGCCTGACGTAAGGCGGGTTTCCGATCACAGCATCAAACCCGCCGCGCTGCATGATCCCGGCAAACTCCCTCTCCCAGTCAAACGCATTGATCCGCTTGCGCTCCTCGATCCCGGGCAGGACCGCGAGACCGTCGTAGATATCAGAACCAACGAGCGAGTTCCCGCACTTGATGTTGTCATGCAGGCTCGGGAGCGCACGCTCGGCAAACAGGGTCAGCTGCTTTGATACGGTCTCCTCGCTCTCGTCCTCAAGGACCTTCAGGAGAAGGGAGAGTTTCGTCACCTCGACCGCCTGCCGGTCGATATCCACACCATAGATGTTATTGAGGAGGATCCGTTTCCGCTCGGCCGTGGTCAGTCTCCAGTCGCTCCTCACCCGTGAATCAGTCCCGTTCGCCGCCTTATAGATCGGGAGCTGCCCGGATGCGTCCCGGCGCCGTCGCCGCCCGTGCCGCTGCGCCCCCTCCCGTGCAGGCGGAAGAAGCGCCCTGACCTCGGACGAGGTCGCCCCCTTCTCCTTGATCACCGGGACCAGGTGCTCGATATACCAGTCCCTGTGCCAGTTCAGCAAGAACTGGTATGCGCCAAGCAGGAAAGAACCGGAGCCGCAGGCAGGATCCAGTATCGTGATATCTGAAACCTCCTTCGGCGTCTTCCCGCGCACCACCTCGCCCACGGTCCACCTCACGATGTAATCGACGATATACGTCGGCGTGTAGAAGACGCCGCCGGCTTTGCGCACCTCCGGTTTCTCCTCTACCTTCGCACGATGCCCCTCTGTCAGGCGGATGACCTTGCCGAGGAACTGCTCGTAGATCTGCCCCAGGATATCAGCCGGGATCGCCGAGAACTCATATGGGCTCTCGGGATAGTAGAGGCGGCGGATGATCGTCTTTAGTACGTCATCATCGATGGCAAGCAGGAGCGTCAGCGTATCAGGCGGCTCACTCCGCCCCGGCTCCTCCTCAAAGTAGAACAACCCCGAGTTATACCGGTCGTCGGCATGGCGGAAGAGATCACAGAGACGCCGATAAACCCGGTCGCCGGAAAGCAGCTCCTGCAACGTCCCATACGGCTCGATCCCGCGATCCTCGCTGATCCGCAGAAAGATGATCCGGTCGATCGTCCGCTGGACAGCGATATTCAATTCGTCCACAGTGATTTCGGGGTTGCGAAGCGCGATATTTCGGGCGAGAATGTCTCGCCAGGCCTCGATATCGGCGAGAAACGCCTCGTCGACACCCATGGTCCCCTTCTTATCGGTCTCAGAATCGGCAAATTTGTCGAACGCACCCTTGAGGATACACTCTTGGGAGAAGATCTTCGCGATCCATTCCCACTGCTCCGGGTACTCCCGGTAGGTGATGTAGCCTACCCGGGCCGTCCCCGCGGTATCCCCCTTCCGGATAGGTTTTGTGCAGTCATAGACAGCAAACTCCTCAAAGTTTGTGAGGATACTCAGTTTCAGCCCGGCGTTCCAGGCATACCTGCGCAGCTGGAGCGCCGACTCCGTATCGTCCTTGATATTCACGGACGGCTTCTTCGCCTCGACGATAAACTTCCTGACCCCGCCTATCCGGAACGAGTAGTCAAGGAAGTTCGTCTGCCCGCGTATCCTGATCGGGTCCTCGTGGGCGACCTCCTTATACGCCTCAGAACGCCCTTTCTGGTTATCAACGTCCCACCCCAGCGCCCTGAAGAAGTGGTCGATGAACTCCCGGCGCAGCTGCGTCTCGTTGTACTGCCCCCGGCGGTATGCGGGGCGGTGATAATCAAAGCGTTCGACAAGCGACCTGATGGCGTCGGGGCATGCTATCTGATCGGGCATTCAAGCATCGGGCTCCTTGGTTAAACGTTCGAGCCCGATGCTCATAAATAGGTTGCTTTTTGCCGATATGGGCCGCAAGCTCCATGCAATTTCGGCAACAGTGCTGTATGGGGAAGAACCCGGATACCACAAAAAAGAATCCAAATGCGAGGGGAGCGATTTGAACGCTCGAACTCCTGCGAGACAAGGCCCTCAACCTTGCGCCTTTGACCTGGCTTGGCAACCCTCGCCCTGCGTCTATATACAACGCGCTGCGACATAAAATATCTTACTCCCCGGCAGACGGCCCGGGACCGGACACTCGTGAGGGGCGGGCATACGCCGCCCGCCTGGCTTTTGAGGGGAGCCACACGTTCGCACTCCGCTGCACCCGTACCACCTTCGGTGTATATTTATGCGCCTAACTCCAACATTCCCGCATGTGGGCCGACATCTCACGCGAGTTCGCTGATTCACCCTCGCAGGCACGGGTAATGCGCTTCCTGCTGGAGAACGGGTTCGGCATCAACGAGGAGGGCCGCATCGTCTGCAACAGCATCGAGATCCCGGCCACGCACATCGGCAGGGCGATCGAGACCGACCGCAGGGTCGTGGACGCCACGGCCCGTCGTATCCTCAAAAACCCGGGGTTGCGGGAGATCTTCACCCGGATGCGCGCCGCCCCCGACCTCTCCCGGGTCGCCGAGGCCCTCGGCCTCTCGGTCATCACGCTGCTCCCGAAGGACGCCCAGGAGAAAGGAATCGTCGGCGCCGCGGTCAAGGTCCTCGTCGATCACGACCTCTCCATCCGCCAGATCTTCGTCACCGACCCCTACCTCGCAGAGGAGCCCAAACTGGTGATGATCGTCGACGAGGAGAAGGTCCCGGCGTCGGTCTACGAAGACCTGCGTGCCCTCCCCCAGGTAAAACAGCTGATTATCTGAGAAGTTCGACTTCGAGCGCGAGCCGGTAGATCCGCTTCCTCTGTCTTCGCGGGAGGGCGATTGCGCGAACCAGCCGTTCTTCCAGGGTGATGATACGGGTTCCCTTCACCAGATTATCGGCATGGGCAAC
>NZ_DAQR01000003.1:28549-28908 GCF_002502935.1 Methanoculleus sp. UBA413 | reverse complement strand
GGGACGGTTATCTTCTGGTCGCTTGAGGATAACTACGGGTATGGCGTACCGTTCTCGGGTCTCGCACCGGGGGAGGACCTCAATGTAATGGTTCCATTCAAGGTTTCCGCGCAGAATAGTTCTATCGGAGTGAAACCGATAGCAGTCGCGATCACAGTTGATCCCGGCGGTATTACGTCATGGATCGAAAGAATGCCTATCGATGCCATAGAGAAGTACAACAACGATGCGTCGCATCTCTTCGATCCTGGCGGCGGAGAAAATCTCGAAACGAGCGATCTGTACCATTTCCCGTTCAGTGAGGGGTATAGGGTACTATCCGAAGCAGCGCGGGCGGCTGATGGTACGACAGAGCCGTA
>NZ_DAQR01000003.1:24129-28304 GCF_002502935.1 Methanoculleus sp. UBA413 | reverse complement strand
TTTTCTGATCTGTATACCCTAGATCATCCGTCTCCCATAAATGGAAAGTATCAAGGGGTCTGCGATGAGTATGGGACCCTGTATACCGCCTTCACCCGCGCACTGGGCATCCCGACGCGGTTCCTATCGTTCACCATGGAACTGCCTTCCGGTAATATAACAGGGCATGCCATTGCAGAATCGTGGAACGGAACTACCTGGGTTCACTCGGATCCGACATGGAATGTATTTGACAATCCCCAGGTTTACAGGGCGGCGGGCAACGATCACATCAACATTACCGTCTATGGCGATGCCGACGACTCCTATTACACAGAGGACCCGAACGACCCGACCGGCGATGGCATTCTCCGGTACGAAGATTTCAGAACACAGATTCTCCTCGGTGAGGTTCCGAGGTACAATTAACCTTTTTTTATGACGAGAAGTATCACCCTCCTGGCGCTCGGGCTCATCCTTGCGGCGCTCGTCTGCAGTATCCCTGCAGGTGCGGTCGTGACACCCCTCCCCGGGCAGGGAAACCAGATGGAAATTCTGTTTGGGGTTCACCCGAACGCGAAGACCAACGAGACGATCACCGCGTTCATCGCTGAACATGGGGAGATCTGGTGGCATGAGAGCACGTACAACCACACGCATGAGTACGTGTACATCGTGCCGGCGAACGCCTGCGAAGAACAGCTCGTCTATTTAAACAGGATTAGAGCCGACGAGCACGGCGGCGAACAGTCCATCGGGCAGATCTGGATTATCGGCTGCGATGAGGCGCTGCCCCTGGCCGCGGAACTCACCTTCCCGAAGATTTTTGCGAAGTATCCGGCGCTCAGCGATGACGGCGGAGTGCGGTCGTACGTTGAGAATCAATCCCCGGGCCGGTACGAAGAGTTCAAGACCGGGCCTTCTCGGGCGCAGGTCTGTTTCATCAACGATACGGGGGTTTTCACGGAGTACATCGTCGACCTCTCGGGCGGAGAGATCATCTCCACGACGTACGTCTCGGAAGAGGACCTGCCGGTCAACAAGTCCGCAGCAACGGCGCAGGCCTTCTCCGGGAAGCCCCCGGACGCCCGTGTCGAGAATATCGTGCTACGGGCCTACGATGACACCATCGTCTGGGAGGTTACGGTCCGGGCCGGTTCGAAGGCTGATGTCGTGCAGGTCCCCGCGGACCCGGCATCCGGTCATCCGCCCTGGACGGCAACACCAGGGTTTGGAGCGGTCGTTGCTGTTTGTGGTATCGGAATGGGTATTGTTCTGTGTCGGAAGCGACGATAGGGGGCGGGAGCAACATGGCTGCGAACGCCCCGCTCGCACGGGGGAGGTCTCGCATTTTGTCTTCCGAAGTGTACCAAATTTTGAGCCCGAATGTCGAGTTTCTTGTGCCCGATCCCCGCCGTCCGGCGCGGCACCCGTTTCAGGCCATGTGGACCCTTTTTTGCGGCGGATCGATCGGACGAACCGGATGAGTTGATGCATGTCACAGAAATGGTATAGAGAAAAACGCTTACGCCTCCATCACGGATACCGGGATTGGCGTCCCGAAATGTGTGGGATCCCCCCAGCCACGGTTGACGCCCGGATGAAGAACCCCACAAACCCGGAGGCAAATAGGTGTTATGCGTTCTGCGTACTTAAACGTATGCCTCTTCTGCTGTGTTGCATAATTATCCTGGTGGTTACCCCCCGCCATTCACCTCCCGTCAGGCTGCCAGAGCGATCAACCTGTTATAACTGTTCACTTTCATCCGTACTTCCCGAAACATCCCCTCTCGAGATGTCGCCTGTACCCGCTCTCCCAGGATCCGTTTGATGGTAGAGAAGGCTCCTTCGACCTTCCACCGCATCCCGTAGGTAACTACCAGCGCCCACATGGGATATCCGCCCCATCTCTTTCGGTTTCTGACGCATTCGGCTCGATACGGTGACCCGGTCGAATGGGTCGCGGCATTGACCCGGGTTTTGATGCCCGATGCGATTCCCCGGTGTTCGAGGGCGTTGAAGAGTTTATTTCGGTCATAGGCCCCATCCGCGAGAACTCGGTACACCGGGTGTTCCTCGCCACAGTTCTGTTGGGTCTGGTCGAGGAGGGGAATGAACCTCTGGTCGTCCTGCATGGCTTCATCGGTGATCTCCAGACCGAGCGCCTGGTTGGTCTCGACATCAATCATGAGATGCACCTTGATCCAACCACGTCTGGCCCCCCACTTCTCGCGCATCCACTCCCCTCGATTCGTGACCTTGATCCCGGTGCTATCGGCGCCGACGATGACATCGTCGGCGAGGATCTCGGGGAGTGCTTCGAGTGAGAGATCCAGATTCTTGATTCGACAAAAGAGCGTGGTATAATTGGCTGCCTTGAGAGAGGGGATGAATGTCGCGAGTTTCCGGACAAACCCCTCCATCTGGCGGTAGGGCATCTGCAGGAAGATGTGGATGCGAGCCATCCATGCAATGAATGATTCTGGATACTGGAAGGGTCGGCCACGCTTGCCAGCGTTCATCTGGGCGAGCTGGGCATCCCACTGGTCGACAAAGTCAAGTGAGAGAGAATTCGCCGCGCTGGACCAGGAGCTCATTATATATACTCCAGTCACGCTTATCGGGGCACGGGCGCCCCCAACGTTTGTTTCTTTGCATGAAGGGGCGGAGGGGACGTCCGGCATCTTCTGTGTTGGGGTCGGTGGATCAGATTTATGCAACACAGCAGTTGGGCTGAATAGTTACGAACCGTCAACCTTCGCACACAGTAAATTGCTGCCCTGTGCCCCGTAAGGGGCCCCGGCAGCAAGCCCCCTGCGTTAGCGGGGGGTAGTTGACGCCAGTTCAATGTGCCCGGCGATCCTGAGTTTCCCACCCTCGAGGTAGTGGAGCACTGCCGTATCGCCCGGGAGGTAGACGAGGTCCTTCTCAAGCGCGAGCGTGAGCGTCGGTCTCCGCCAGTCTCCGTCGTCCCGCACCGCCTCCACCCGAACCGGGATGAACTGCATCCAGTGCCCGAGGTGGAGCACCGCCCCCGCCGTGAGGGGTGCCGGCCAGTATTTGACCAGGGTCGCCTGTGCTTCAAGGCTCGTCCGTGTCTGGATCGCGGGATCGCTTGAGAGGACGAAACCGCGGTCCAGGTCATCCGACTCGATGTTCTTGAGCGCGAGCCCCACGCGGTCGCCTTCTGCGGCCCAGTCAAAGTCGTCGTCATGCTTCTGGATGGACCGCACCGTGATCGCCTGCTCCCCCGGGTAGATCTTCAGGGTGTCGTGCTTCCTGATACCCCCCCGCATCACGCCGCCGAGGATGACCGTCCCGATGCCGCGGACGTTGAAGTGGTGGTCGATGGGAATGGTTCCCGTGACACCGGCCGCAGGCTCGACTGACGGGCGGGCGTGTGCGCGAGCGAGCAGGCGGTCGCGGAGCACGATCGGGTCCTCGTCCACGAATTCGTAGTGCTCAAGCACCGTTCCCTGGAGGAGCGGCGCGAGATCTCCGGGGGCGAGGTAGTTCTGGAGGACGATGTAGCCCTGCTCCACCCCGACCTCATCGAGCATCAGGACCCACTCCCCGAAGATCGGCGTGATCTCGCTCACCACGATGAGGGCTGCATCAGCCATGGATGCCGCATAGAAGAGCGGGGCCAGCCGCTCGGGATACCGTGTCGGCTCGATGAGGGTGACGGTATCGGCGCCTTTCTTCAGGTTATAGAAGGTGATATCGGAAGCCGTGCCTTTCTTCCCGAGGTCCTTTGCGTAACCTAGAGGTCCTAGCACGGCAACATTCAGGTTGCCCATATGTCAGATCATTTGGTTATCCGAGAGTATGAGGTTTGCTCCGCACTACTGCATCAGGGTATCTCATAATCCAGTGCGCCCCGGGTGGCTCCATCTCTTCGCAGGCTTCGCGAACTTCTGTGTGAGACCCCTCAGGTGAAGATGGCTTGATGCACTACTGGAGCATTCGCATGAATATCATATCAGAATCGAAAACGGAACTCAGATTGCCGTGATCCCAAACACGACATATCAGCGGCCAATCGCCCTTTGGGAATGTTCATCGGTTGCGCCTGTGGCCGAACGCAGCCTCATCGGCGTCTTCCATGAAGACACCTCCGGTTTGGCGATTGGGAAGCTCCCCTGCGCTGTTGCATCGTGCCTCGGGTCTGGCTTGTGCGGGGAGGGGGAGACCCC
>NZ_DAQR01000003.1:20247-23908 GCF_002502935.1 Methanoculleus sp. UBA413 | reverse complement strand
CACCACGGTCCACTGCCCGGGCTCGCTCGGGGAATAGGTCGCGTTCCTGCGTGCAGCCCCTCGCACTGCCCATGAACGCTCCACACCCCTCGCGTTCTCCCGCGTGATCCGCACCAGAACCCGCAAACTAAGATAAAATGGTCCACTACCCCGACTCCCTGCTGGCACGGCCAGATACGCGCACCACGCTGCTAACCAAATGAATTTTAACAAGGTAAAGTTAATTTTGCTATACACTATGCGGAGAACGGCACTGATCACAATCTTGTCACTCACCGGTATACTTCTTGCCAGCATGGCCTGTGCAGTCATTCTGGGACCGGCAAGTAGCTCTCCCGGAGCCCTGTTTGCGCTGCCCAACGCGTGGAAGATCTTCTGGGATGTCAGGCTGCCGCGGGTGATCGTCTCGGCGTTGGTCGGGTGCGCGCTTGCCGTGGCGGGCACCGCCATGCAGGGACTGTTCCGGAATTCCATGGCCGATCCCTACATCATCGGCACGTCATCCGGCGGGGCGCTCGGAGCCACACTCTCGATCGTCCTCTTCGCGGGCACAGGGCGACCGGTCTTCGCATTCATAGGGGCGACGGTCGCCACCTTCACCGTCTACACCATCGCCCGCCAGGGCGGGAAGGTTCCGGTCGAGACACTCCTGCTCTCCGGCGTCGCCCTCTCCATGCTGCTCTCAGCGTTTCTCTCGTTCCTCATGTACACCGCCGGGAAAAGCCTCCACCAGATCATGTTCTGGCTGATGGGCGGGTTCTGGAACGTCTCGTGGGATGACGTCCGCATCGCCATCCTCATCCCGATCGGGTGTCTGGTCATCTACCTCTACGCCCGGGATATCAACATCATATCGCTCGGGGAAGAGGACGCGATCCACCTCGGCGTGAACGTCGAGCGGTTGAAACAGCTCCTCCTCTTTGCAAGCGCCTTCCTGACCGGAATAGCGGTCTCGATCGCGGGGGCGATCGGGTTCATCGGCCTGATCACTCCGCACGTGATGCGCCTGATCGTCGGGCCCGACCACCGCATCCTCCTTCCCGCGGCCGCGCTTGCAGGAGGGATCCTCCTCCTCTGGTCTGATACGATCACAAGGACGTTTGCCGGCGACATGCCGGTTGGGATCATCACCGCCTGTTTCGGGGCACCGTTCTTCATATACCTCCTGCGGAGCCGGATGAAAGCATGAAACCAGTCGAAGTCATCGGTATCGACGTCTCTTACGGCGCAAAGAAGGTCCTCGAAGCAATCTCACTGCATGTGGAGAGGGGCGAGATCCTCGGGATCATCGGGCCGAATGGGTCCGGGAAGACGACACTCATCAAGGCGATGAGCCGGATAGTCGCCCCGGAGAATGGGGAGGTCCATCTCAATGACCGGAACCTGGATTCTTTTAGTTTCCGTGAACTGGCTCAGCAGGTCGCTGTCGTGCCGCAGGAGATCTCGATCGGTTTCGATTACACCGTGCGCGATATCGTCATGATGGGAAGGCATCCCTACATCGGGAGGCTCTCCTCCGGGACCGCCCGGGACCTGGAGGTCTGCGACCGCGCCATGCACCTCGCAAACGTCGCACACCTCGCTGGTTCATCGGTCAACGAGATCAGCGGCGGCGAGCGGCAGCGGGTGCTCATCGCCCGGGCGCTCGCGCAGGAACCGAAGATCCTGCTCCTCGACGAGGCAACCTCGAACCTGGATATCAGTCACCGGATCGAGATCTTAAACATCATCAGGAGCCTCACCGACGAGATCACGGTGATCAGTGTCTTCCATGACCTGAACCTGGCTGCCTACTACTGCGACCGCCTGATCATGCTGAAAGACCGGCAGGTGTTTGCCGTCGGGGAACCCCGGGATGTGCTGACGCAGGAGACGCTCAATGCGGTATATGGGATCGACGCCCTGGTAAAAACCCACCCCCTGACAGGCAAACCCTATATCCTCCCGGTGTATGGACATACCGCAGACCATCAGCCGGAAGAGGAGGGTGTTCACGTCATATGCGGTGGGGGCACGGGGTCTGACCTCCTCTACGCCCTCCACAGGGAGGGGTTCGGGGTGAGCACAGGCGTGCTCAATCTCTTAGATACCGATTATGCGGCCGCGACAGCGCTGGGTATCCCCTGCATTACCGAGGCGCCGTTTGCCGCGATCTCTCCGGACGCCCGTGACAATCTCAGGCGGTGCATCGATGCTGCGTATGCCGTCGTCGTCACGGCTATGCCCATCGGGCAGGGCAACATCGAGAATATCCGGATACTGAAGGACTACCGTGACAAGCCCATCATACTCCTCTGTGGCGGCGCGAACCCGTCCTTCCAGGACTACGTCGGGGGAGAGGCCGAAGCGATCATTCGCGAACTGCTTGACCGGGGTGCGGTCACGGCGGGGCGGATCGATGAGGTCCTGCAGGTCCTCGAAAGGATGGATTGACCGCCGGGAGCCCCCTCCGGGGTCAGTTGTCGCCCCTCCAAAGGCCTGGATCTGAAAGGAGTTTTTTTCTGTTCCGGTCGTGGTGAGTACCGCCACGGGGGTGGAGACAGGGGAGAGAGCCTCCTCCCTAACAAAAGGAAGGCGCGCAAAAAACGGAGAGGAGATCGCAATCAGACCTCGTAGGCCACGAGTGATAGCCCCAGATCCTTCTCGAGATCCTGGATTCGCTTGAGGTCGTTCTCGCTCAGTTTCGCATACACCGGTTTTGCATACGCAAGGATCGTCACACCTAGTTCCTCCTCACAGCGCTGCACCCGTTTCACCTGCTCAGATGTCAGGCTCGCATATCCCATAGAGGTCATGGCTCTCACCGGCGGGGCATGTACTGTGTTAGTGTATATAGATTGCGAGGTCCCCGCGGTTCCCGAGATCAGCTCGTCCTCCAGACCTGCCTGCATGAGCACCCGGGCGCGGTCTGGAGAGATGGGAGGCCCTCTGTTGAATTGCGCATGAGTCCGGGAAGGGAACTTGTGCATACCAGACGAAGAGTAGCGACTGCAAAGACCCCTCAGGAGGAGATGCGCGCGGTGCCGCCCGGTTCAGGGACTGGACGATCTTGCAACCCGCCAGCGCAACAACCGCCTCTCCGCAAAGGGTGCGTTTGTAAACCTTTATTACATTAAATAAGATGTACTTGTAATGATGGGAATCAGACGTCTATTACTCTCTCTTGGACTGGTCATCTTCGCGGCCGCCTTCATCGGCGTGGTAAGTGCATCTGGTCCGGTAACGACAGGGGACGCCGGGAGGACCGTGACGGTGACCGACGACTTCGGGGAGAGCGTCACTATCCGGGGCGTACCGCAGAGGATCGTCTCCCTCGCACCCTCCAACACCGAGATCCTGTACGCTATTGGTCTTGAGAACCGGATCGTTGGCGTCACCGACTACTGCGACTACCCTGCAGCCGCCGCCGATAAGCCAAAGGTCGGCGGATACAGCAGCATCAGCATCGAGAAGGTGCTCGCGGCCGACCCGGACCTCGTCTTCGCTGCTCCTGGTAACACCGAAGACGTGATCAACCGGCTGCGAACCCTGGGGCTGACCGTCGTCTCCCTCAACCCGGAGACGATCGACGATGTCCTGAAGGACATCGAACTTGTCGGAAGAGCGACCGGGCAGGAGCAGCAGGCGGCGGCATGTGTGGAGGAACTGCAGGAGCGCATCA
>NZ_DAQR01000003.1:15550-19989 GCF_002502935.1 Methanoculleus sp. UBA413 | reverse complement strand
GCGTTCGGTTCGGTCGAGGGCTGGAGTATCGTCAGCCTTGAAGAGTTCATCACCGCAGATCCGGAGTATATCATCGTCAACTCGGGAACCGGCATGACTGAGGGGGAGAATGATGCCATCTACGATTACTTCATGACCGAGCCCAGGATGCAGGGACTCGATGCGGTCAGGAACGGCCATGTCTCTGTCATCGATGCCAGTATCATCGATCGGGGGAGCCCGCGGATCGTGGGTGCGCTGGAGGAGGTGGCAGGTAACCTCCATCCAGACCCTTTTGAGACAGAGACGCCAAAAACAACCCCGGCGGCCCAATCACCGGGTTTTGGCACGATTTCGCTCATCAGTGCATTGCTTCTCGTCTACATCTTCAGGGTAAAGCGTTAGGGTTGGAGGGGTGCCGAGGATGCAGCAGAATCCACATCAACCCCCCTATCCACGGGGCGCTTCCACCGACCGAACCCGCGTACCTGTATTGCTATGGGAGAATGAAGGAGGGCAGCAGCCTGCCCTGGTCGCATGCCAACAGGAGACAGTATAGGCTGCTCCACCTGCTGCCTGATGGACCGGCCACTCGAGGAGGCGCTCGGCCTCATATCCAGTCGGACGGGCCTCGCGGAGATCCTCTCGGACGGCCCGCACTCCCTCTTCCTCGCAGAGGAGACCTGTTACTCGTTTGACCTTGGGTATACGGTCCACGCCCCGGTCGCAGACGTCAACATCGCCTCCGAGAACGAGCACCTGCGGAGGGCGACCATCAGGGTTCTTGCAGACCTCGCTTCTGTCTGTGACCGTATCGGCGCTGCGCGGCTGGTCATTCACCCGGGGCATGTCTGGGGCGAGGAGGTGCGGGACACCGCCCGGCGGGCCCTCGACCGGTCGCTTGACGACCTGGCTGCTCTCCAGCGAGAGGTGAGCGTCAGGTTCGCCATCGAGAACATGGGGGCGTGGGATATCTGTTTCTTCAGGGAACCAGGGTTCCTCGACCGTCTCGCCGCCCTCGACCTCGGCTTTGCCCTCGATGTGGGGCACGCCCACGTCAACGGCAACCTTGAAACGTTCCTGGAAGAAGGAGAGGCGATCCACGTCCACCTGCACGACAACTGCGGCAGCCGGGACGACCACCTGGGATGCGGCGAAGGAAAGATCGATTTTCGCCGTGTACTGCAGGCCGTCCCGCGGAGCGCCACGAAGGTCGTCGAACCAAGTTCTTTTCAACAGTACGAGAGGAGCCTTGAGCACCTGCGGTCGCTCTCGCCCTGAATCTTCATGGATCCCGCCCGATCAGGCGTTCCACCGCTGTGCGGAACGCGAGAAACTCTTTTGAGATCTCAGCCCCATGAGAGCAGGGATAGGCGTTTGCGCCCCGCGCGACGATGCTGCGCCCATCGATCTCCAGCCGCAGGTGCCAGTAGGTGACATCGCAGCAGGAGTGGGCGGAGACGTACTCAGGCTCCCACCCCCAAACGCCAAGCCGATCCGCGGTCTCCGTGAACCGCGCCCACTCCTCCGGTGTGGGGGACGCCTCCATCACGGCCCCCGAGTAGCCGCCCCCACTCGCCCACTCGTAGAGGAGCCGGCCGTCCACGAGCCTGACGTAGAGAGACGGCCCGACGCTCCCGCCGATGTAGAACTCGAACGCCTCCGGGAGAGTCGTCCTGATGCACATACCCTGGTTATACGACCAGCAGGGCCAAATACCCTGCGACGAGAAGCCCCATACAGCAGATCCCGGCGATATCAGCCCTGCCCGGCGCGAGGTCCCGCATCGGCGTCCGCATACCGGAGCGGTAGCCCCGCAGATCGATGGTCAGCCCGAGGATCGTGGCTTTCCCGAGCGAGTTTGAGACCAGCGGGATGAGGATGGGAAAGAGACCCCGGACCTTGCCGGCAGGCCCCCTCCCCGGATTGTAGGCCCGGGCGAGTTGCGCCTCGTGGATCCGCTTCCCCTCAAGCTGCAGGCTCGGGATGAACCGGAGCGCTATCAGGAACATGAGCGTGTAGTCCACCGGCATCCGGAGGCGGTCCATGACATGGACCATGTCGCGCGGCTGGGTGGATATGACCAGGACCTGGAAGGCAAAGATCATCGCCGCAAACCGGAGCGACATCGCAAGCGCCAGGTCGACCGCCCCTGCCGTGACCGGGAAGGCCCCGCCGATGACCGGGACCGCCGACGGGACCAGGTAGCCGAGGGTCTCCCCGCTCTGAATGGTCAGCACCGTGAGGATGAGCAGGCTTGCCGCAAGCATGAGGAGCAGCGGCACCTGGCGGAGGAGGTCGCGGGCAAGCCCGGCAATAGCCGCTGCTGCCAGAACCGCCCCCACAAGAGCCGCGAGCATCACGGTATCGCTCGTCAGCACCGCGAGGGCCACGACGACGACGGCAAAGATCAGTTTGGTGAACGGGTGGAGGCGGTGAAAGGCGCTCTCCCGGGTGACGTACTGCATAATCTCGGGCATGGTTCCTCCACAAGGGTTCTTCCGTCAGGGACGATTCGCCCCTGTTCCATCCTGATGATCCTGTCCGCGTAATTCTCTACCAGGCGCATATCGTGCGACACCATGACGATCGTATGGCCGTCCCACCGGAGGCGGCCGAGGATGGCCATGATCTCTGCAGATTCCCGGGCATCAAGCCCAGTTGTGGGCTCGTCGAGGACGATCACCTTCGGCCTCATGGCGATGACGCAGGCTATGGCCAGGCGCTGCCGCTCGCCCCGCGAGAGCGACCGCGGGTAGGCCGCCTTCCGGTGGAGGAGGCCGACCTCGCGGAGGGCCGCATCGACCCCGGTGGCTCGCGGGGCGCCGGGGTTGATGTTCAGAAGACCAAACGCTACCTCCTCCTCCACAGTCTCGGCAAAGAGCATGGTATCTGGGTTCTGGAAGACGAGGCCCACGTGACGCGCGAGATCGCTCACCCGGGTTGTCGCAGCATCGAGGCCGTCGACAAAGACGCTTCCCGTGGTTGGGCGGAGCAGCCCGTTGAGGTGCTTGACGAGCGTCGTCTTCCCTGACCCGTTCTCCCCGACAACGGCCACGATCTCGCCCGGGGCAACATCGAGGTCGACCCCCTCGAGGGCGGTCACCCCGTCGTAGCGGTGGGTGAGCCCCCTGATCGATATGATGGGCGCTGCCGCGCCCTCCCGCTGGGGTGCAGGGGGCCGGACGGCGCCTTCCGGGCGCTGCAGGACCTCTCCGGGGCTTCCCTCTCTCGTGACAACCCCTCCCTCGATCAGGATCATCCGATCCGCGATCCCGGCGAGGTCGTCGAGTTTCTGCTCGACGATGAGCACGGCCGTGCCCTCCTCCGAGAGCCGCCGGAGAAGGTCGGCTATCGCAGCGGTCGCCTCAGCGTCCAGCTCGGCGGTCGGTTCATCCAGGATCAGGATCTCGGTGCCGAGGGCGAGGGTTGCGGCGATGGCGACCCGCTGTTTCTGCCCGCCGGAGAGGGTGTGCGGTGCCCGGTCAGCGAGATCGACGATCCCGGTCGCCGCCATCACGTGGCGGAGCCTCTTTTGCATCTCCTCACGGGAGAGACCGAGGTTCTCAAGCCCGGAGGCCACCTCCTCCTCGACGGTGGAGAAGATGAGCTGGGCTTCGGCGTCGTCGAAGACCACTCCGACGTTTCTCCCGATCCCGGCCATACCTGGGTAGTCCCGGACGTCCTTCCCGAGGATGGTCATGCTGCCCTCGAGCGTGCCTCCGTAGTCATGGTGGAGGATCCCGGACGCTGCAAGGCAGAGGGTCGTCTTCCCCGCCCCGGTAGGACCGGTGACGAAGACGATCTCCCCTCTCCGGATATCGAGGTTGATCCCGCTGAGCGCCGGCGACTCCGACCCGGGGTAGGTGTAGGAGACACCTGCAAGGGAGAGGACGGTCTCAGGAGTCATCGGCCCGCCTCGCGCCCGGGGATGGGGCTGCCTGCCCGGTGCTCCGCGAGAGGGCGCGCGATGCCGGCACCTCGAGCGCCTGCGCAACAACGGCGTTGACCGTTGCCGTGATGAGCACGATCGGGACGGTGACCGCGAGGAACGCGCTGACAGTCCCGAACTTGCCAAGGACCGTCGGGGCCACTGCGATGAGCGCGACGAGGATGAAAGAGAACCCGCTTGCCATGGTGGCCAGAAGCGTCGTCACCGCGGGAGCGAGGACGAACCGGTCTCTCAGCACCAGGTAGGCCCCCAGGCAGACGATAGCCCCGAGGGGTTCGCTGATGAGGTTTGCGGGCGGGAAGATCGAGTGGCTGATGAGGGCGCAGATGACGCCCGCCACGACACCGATCCCGAGCGCCTCCCGGAACGTGGGCACGACAAGGATGATGGCAAGGCTATAGAAGGCGATCACGAGGTTCGATACGATGGGGCCGGGGATCAGGAGGGACATGTACCTGACGATGGCCCCTACGGCAAGGAGTATGCCGACGATTGCAATATCTCTTGA
>NZ_DAQR01000003.1:3798-15322 GCF_002502935.1 Methanoculleus sp. UBA413 | reverse complement strand
CGGGGCATCTGTGTAATTATAAGCACTGATGTACAAAATACATCATTGGTGTATATATAGATACTTATTGGGCATGGAAACGGGACCGGGGGCCGGAGTGGAGCATTTGACCTTATCGTGCAGATCCTGATGCGTGGGAGTGATCGCCGTCTCGCGCGGAAGCACGCGGGAGGACGTGAAGTTCGGTTGCCGGGCGATATAGTTCCCTTCGCGGCTTCGCGTGAGGTTTCAGTATGGAAAGGTGCTACAGTCTCTCGCGCTCTCGCGCGAAGTTTTCTCGTTTTCTGCCTCGTCCTTCGTGCTCTCCCGCGTGCTTTCGCGTGACACAACAATCGCATAGAAATAATAGGTGCAATGATCCGGGAGGCTCATCGCCGCCTGGAGAGGAGCGCTGCAGCAAGCACTGCACCGGTCGTCGCAATCGCCGCGGCTGCCGGTGCTGCCGCCGTCGGTGTGGGCGAGGGTGACGCCGCTGGCGTCGATGGTGTGGTCGCTACCTCTTTGGGCGTCACGGTGGTCGGGGTGGCCGTCTCCGTCACCGGGGTGCCTGGCGGCGTCCCGAGGGTGACAGGAATGGTCGTATAGCCACGGCCCGAGAGGTCGGATCGGTCGACGGGCGCGTCCACGGCGTAGACAGTATAGGTCCCGGGATCGAGCCCGGCCTCGCCAGTCCTCCAGCGGTAGGTCCAGCGGTCGTCGGCATCGACCGTCACCGTCGTGAAACTCTCCGGGTCCCCCGTTTGGACGGGCGTATCCGGGTCTTCAAGCCGTCCGCCGGCTGAAGGCAGGTTCGGGCCGGTTATGAAGAGGTAAACAGTATCGCTCCCCGTGCTCGTCCCCGTGAGCGTGATCTCGCTCCCTGGGTAGGCCGTGACGGCGGCGGCCGGGGCAGCGACGAAAGCGATGACGAGAAGGATACCGACCAGGGTTTTAGGATGTGCAGGCATGGGGTTCATCACCACCCGGTGGGTCCTGGAGATGATGAACCTGATCCCGTCAGGCGGGAACAGCGTGTCCGGCGGCGGTATACGCCTCCACGAGCAGCCGGGTGCTCGCCTTCGGCGCGCCTTCCCGGGGCGTGAATCGTGCTCCATCGAGGGCGGCGAAGATCGATCCTATGGCTGCGGCGTGCGACCTGCCGTAGCCCCCCTCGAGCGCGAGGGCGAGAGCCCCCGGCCGCGCCTCCAGCAGCATCCCGGTCAGGACACCGAAGTCATCGGGGCGAAGGAGCATCGAGCCGAGCGGGTCGTCAAACGCCGCATCCTGCCCCGCCGAGACAACCACGAGGTCGGGCTCGAACCGCCGGATCGCGGGAAGAAAGATCCGCCGGAAGACCAGGGCATAGTCGGCGCCGGTCGAGCCTGACTCGAGAGGCGCGTTGATGGTATACCCGACGCCCGGGCCTGATCCCTGCTCCTCCGGCCAGCCGGTCCCCGGGAAGACCCCCATCTGGTGGACCGAGCAGTAGAGCACCCGGTCAGAGGTGTAGAACGCCACCTGCGTCCCGTTGCCGTGGTGCAGGTCCCAGTCCACGATGGCGACACGATCGACCTCGCGGAGCGCCCGGGCCGTGGCGACGGCGACGTTGTTGAAGAGGCAGAATCCCATGGCCCGGTCAGGCATGGCGTGGTGCCCCGGCGGGCGCACCAGGGCGAATGAGTGCTCGCCGCCGAGCGCCTGCTCCACCGCCTGCCAGGCGGCCCCGGCAGCATACAGGGCCGCATCAAACGATCCCCGGGTGAGGTAGGTGTCAGGGTCGATGTAACAGGCCCTGCCCGGGGGACACGCCCTGCAGAGCGAGCGGATGGCGGCGATGTGCCGGTGGGTGTGCACTAACGCAAGGTCCCCGGGCAGGGCCTGTTCCGGCGCTATGCGGCGGGCACCACCCGGCACCCCGGCGAGGGCAGCCTTAAGGCGTGCCTCTGACTCGGGATGGGCGGGGTCGTTATGTGCCGCAAAGAGGTCGCCGGTTACAACCGAACTGGGCATCGCTAATCGGGGTCGGGTTGTCGGCAACAGAATATGAACCTTACCCGGCCGGGCATCGGGTGCGAAGAGAAGTACGCGTGAGTGCCCGGAGGATGCGCGAAGCACCCCCGCCGGAAGAATCGCGCAATAACCTCAGGTTTAAGTAATGCGGGTAGATACTTTTACAGACAAACCGGAGGAATATCCGGGCAGAAAACCGGTCTGGTGTATCTGATGAAGTCTGGAGATCTAAAAATTGCGTGGGCGGGGCAGTATATGCCGGTACTCTCGTCCATTCGGAAGCGATTTGATGAAGAGAGGCCGTTTGCCGGCATGACTGTCGGTATGGCCCTGCATGTCGAGGCAAAGACCGCGGTGCTGGTCGAGACCCTGGCGGCAGGCGGTGCGGAGGTTCATATCACGGGGTGCAACCCCCTCTCGACCCAGGACGACGTCTCGGCGGCGCTCAATACCCGGCAGGGGATCCACTCCTATGCCCGGCGCGGCGCCGGTGTCGAGGAGTACTACGCGGCCATCGACCGGGTGCTCGATGCCCGGCCTGCCATCACTATCGACGACGGTATGGACCTGATTCACCGCATCCATACCGAGCGGCAGGAGGTGCTGGACTCGATCATAGGCGGGTGCGAGGAGACCACGACCGGTATCCACCGGCTCCGGGCGATGGCACGGGACGGGGCGCTCGCGTTCCCGGTCATCGCCGTCAACGATACCCCGATGAAGCATTTCTTCGACAACGTCCACGGCACCGGGGAGAGTTCGCTTGCGTCTATCATGATAACGACAAACGTCCTCATCGCCGGTAAGCAGATTGTCGTTGCAGGCTATGGTTTCTGCGGCCGGGGGCTTGCGCAGAAGGCCCGGAACCTCGGCGCCCGTGTCATCGTGACCGAGGTCGACCCCAGGAGGGCGCTACAGGCACATATGGACGGGTTTGACGTCATGACGATGGACCAGGCGGCCCCCCTCGGTGATATCTTCGTCACCACCACCGGGAATACGAGCATCATCACGGAGCGGCATTTCCCGAACCTGAAGAACGGGGCCATCCTCGCCAACGCCGGGCACTTCAACGTGGAGATCGACGTCGAGTGGCTCGCATCGCACAGTGACTCTGTCATCCACCGGGACGGCATCGATACCTACACCCTCGGCGGCAAGGCCATCCATCTCCTCGCCGAAGGAAGACTCGTGAACCTCGCAACACCGAAGGGCATGGGCCACCCCATTGAGGTGATGGACCTGAGTTTCTCAGTCCAGGCTCTCTCTGCAGAGTTTATCGCAAAACACGGTCGTCAACTTGCTCCAGGCGTGCACGACGTCCCTTCGGTCATCGATGAGGAGGTGGCACGGTTGAAGCTTGCCGCGCTCGGCCTCTCTATCGACCGGCTGACACCGGAGCAGGAAACCTACATGAGCAGCTGGACGATCGGGACGTAAAACTTTCCACGTTCTCTTTTTGCCCCGGTCCACCGCTCCTGGACTATTGCCGGGTCAATCACTAAGCGTCGGATAGAGTGGGCGTGCTAGTGCTCGTTGTCATCTTAAACCCAAAAATCCGACGTCACCTTCGCGATCTTCCGCGTGAGGTTGTAGCGGGCTCCCCGTCTTCATATGTGGCAATTGGCATTCCACCTCGTGCATCGAAATCTTCAAAATAAAGTGACACGATGCACTATTGCGACAATTTGTCGTTGACCTGGCACTGGTGCATCATTTCACCTAAATTTTCCATAAGGACATCTTCGGGGTGGCGACCGGGAGGCTCCCCTGCCCTGTTCCATCGTGCCCCGGGTCCGGCTTGTGGGGGGAGGGGGCTCGCCCCCTCCCCTGTTCTCACCCCCCAGGATGATAGCCACCACGGTCCACTGCCCGGGGAGCCCGATGAGCAGGTTGTTTTCATGCGTGCAGCCCGGAGAGCGTAGCCTGATGGTTGTTGCATGGGCACCATTGCCTCACGCGAGCGGTTGGTGATCCGCGCCAGAACCCGCAACATAAGATAAAATGGCCTACTGGTGCATCTAATAGTTTCCACGCGAGGTGGCGATCACCCCCGCGCACCAGAACCCGCAAAATAAGGTGAAATGCTCCGCTATGCCGGCGAGTCCCCGGGAAAGGCCAGGTCCGGTCTGCCGATCTCCTGCGCCCGGGAGACCCCTTTCACCCGTGCAGCATGAGACTATCCTCATATGGGTATCACGGTGCGAGAAGAGAAAGAGTTCGCCTTCCAGGACATGATTTTGGCCTCCAATGGGGGATTCCGGGGTTTTGGTTGGGTTAAATTGATTCTTCTGGAGATCTGGTGAACAGTCAGGCCTGAGGGGCATCAATCGTCATCCTCGATCCGGACCATGAACCCGTGACTGCACCTCAGGCACCGGTACTGTGCGTACAGGCCCAGGCCGGGGACAATAACGTCCCCGAGAAGCTCTCCCGGAGACCCGCACCGGGAGCATACTGCTCTCCGGTCATCGAACCGGCGCCCGCACCCGTAGCACCGGTGGGTGATGTGCACCTCCGGGCCAGTGGTGATGCAGTGCCGGCAGCCGCAGAAGGGGCAGGGGTCAGATGCGTCCTCGCTGGCGTCATCAGGTGGGGGCGTTAGATTCGGGACCCGGTCTAGCCCGCGCACGCATCTGTCCCCCTGTTACCTGGGATTGTGCAGTCTCGTCTCGCTTTCGCCTGCTGGAAGGCCGGCCAGCCCTGTTTCATGCATCAATGTGGGGTTCCTGAAGATTTAATGATACCTATTGGTATCATATGGTATCTAAGTGGAAAAATAAAAACAGTACAATATAATTGTTTCACGAGATACCTGAATAGGAAAGATGGAGTCCCCTGATAGCATCTCAAGCAAGCAGGTGGGTGTGCGGCTGCCTGGCCACCTCTATAGGTGGCTGAGGGAGAAGGTCGACAGCGGTGAGTACCCGAATATGGCCCAGTCCGTCATCGGTGAACTGACGAAAGCCCGGACGCTTGAGGAGGTACGCCGCCGGGAAAGCCCATACTACAGCATCCGCGAGGAAGAACCCCTCGTCCGGATGGTGAACGAGCGCATCGAGGGATTCCGCCGCGAGCTCCTGGATGAGGTGGAGCGGCGGCGACGTGGCTGATCTGCGCACAACTGTTCTCCCTCAAAATCCCTTCCTTTGTTCACTCCAAAAAGACCCTCCAGGTTGATACCCGGCACCCGATCTCTCCCCGTGCGGCAGAGCCTATGGCAATACCATGACCTTTAAATATCGTCGGCAAACGTAAACTCAAATCGGTTAATTTGGGCTTAAAACTCACTAGATTAAATATATTGAATCGCAATCCCTTATGAATAAGGTGTTTTTATGAAACGATCGACCCCGGCAACTCTTGTTGCAGTAAGTCTTCTGATCATCGCCGGTCTCCTGGTTGCGGGATGCACAACCACCCAGCAGGAGACTCCTGGAGAGACAACCCTGACCGTCTTTACGGCAGCATCGCTCACAGGAGCCTTCACTGATATCGGCAAAGCCTACGAGGCAAAGAACGAAAATGTCAAGGTCGAATTTGTCTTCGACGGTTCGCAGACCCTCCGCACCCAGATCGAGCAGGGAGCGACCCCTGATATCTTCGTCTCCGCGAGCACGAAGCACATGAAAGCGCTCCAGGGTGCTGGATTCATGGACAACGACACCGTGGCTCCGTTCCTCGGGAACAGCCTGGCCCTGGTTGTCCCGGCCGATAACCCGGCAAAGATCACCGGCGTTGCGGACCTGAATAAATCGGGTGTGAAACTTGTCATCGGCACCAAGGATGTCCCCTTCGGCGACTATACCCGGCAGATGCTCGATAAGATGGCCGCCGATCCCAAATACGGTGAGGCCTACCGCGATGCTGTGATGAAGAACGTCATCTCCGAGGAGACCGCGGTGACGTCCGTGATGCCCAAACTGATGCTCGGCGAAGCGGATGCATCGTTCGTCTACAAGTCGGATGTCTCCAAGGACGACCGGGACAAGCTGACGCGGCTCGACGTCCCATCGGAGTACAACGTCATGGCCACATACCCGCTCGGCATCCTTACGGAGTCGTCGCAGAAGACTGAAGCAGAGTCGTTCATAGCATTCGTCCGCGGTCCGGACGGCAGCGCCATCCTGACAGAATATGGATTTGACCCGATTCCGGCAGGAAAGTGAGGTACTCCGGCACAGCAGCCGGACGCGACCGGGGAGGGCGGCACTCACCCTCCTCGTCGCCGCCCTTCTCGCTCTCTTCCTTCTCTTTGTCACGGTACCGGTAGCCTCGCTCTTCCTGCGCATATCGCCCGAGGCGTTCTTCCGCTCGCTTGCCGAGCCGGTGGTGCTCGATGCACTCTCGCTCTCCCTCGTCACCGCGACGATAAGTACGGTGATCGTCGTCGTCTTCGGGACGCCGCTTGCCCTGGTAAACGCCCGGCATGACTACCGCGGCAGGGATATCGTCGACACCCTCACCGATCTCCCAATCGTCCTGCCGCCGGCGGTGGCGGGCATCGCGCTTCTCATGGCCTTCGGCCGACGGGGCGTCGTCGGGCAGTACCTCGACGTCTTCGGTATTCATATCGCCTTCACCACGGTCGCGGTGGTCCTGGCCCAGGTCTTTGTGGCCTCGCCGTTCTATATCAGGCAGGCGAAGGCGAGTTTCGAGGCGGTCGACCGGCTCTACGAGGACGCGGCACGGACCCTTGGCGCATCCCCCTGGACCGTCGCCCTCCGGATCACCGTCCCGCTTGCGTGGGGCGGGCTTATCTCCGGGGCGATACTCTCGTTCGCGCGGGCGCTCGGAGAGTTCGGCGCCACGATCATGTTCGCCGGGAACTTCCAGGGTAAGACCCAGACGATGCCGCTTGCGATCTATACAACCATGCAGGGGGACCTCGATGCTGCGATAAGCCTTGCAATCATCCTCGTCGTGATATCGTTTGCCGTGATCGCCGCAGTGAAGGTCGTCACCCGGAGGAAATTCTGATGCTCTCTCTCCATGCTGTGCGGCAACTGCGGGATTTTGCCCTCGATGTCACGCTCTCGGTCGGGCGGGGGGAGACCCTCGTCCTTATCGGTGAGAACGGAGCGGGCAAGTCCACGGTGCTGAACCTGATCTCGGGCATCCTCACACCTGACCGGGGCGAGATCACCCTCGGGGAGAGGACGCTCTTCTCAGATGAGAAAGGGATCGACGTCCCCGCAGAGGACCGGAACATCGGACACCTCTTCCAGTCCTACGCTCTCTTCCCGCACATGACCGTCGCCGAGAACGTGGCGTTCGGCCTCCGGTGCAGGCGGGTCCCAAAACCGGAGATAGCCAGGTCTGTGACGGAGCAACTCGCGGCAATGCGTCTTGCCGACCTCGCAAACGTCAACGTCGGCCGGCTCTCGGGGGGGCAGCGGCAGCGGGTGGCCCTTGCCCGGGCCCTGGTGCTCGAGCCGGAGCTCCTCCTCCTCGACGAGCCCCTCGCCGCAGTCGATATGCGGGCTAAAGGTGCGATGCGGAAGGAACTCCGTGAGCAGATCAGGGACGCCGGTATCCCCTGCATCGTCGTCACCCACACCCTCCGCGACGTCCTCGAACTCGCGGACCGCATCTGCCTCCTCGATGAAGGAAGGGTTGCGGCCGACGGGGCGCCGGAGGAGGTGCTCGGGATGCGGGAGAACGGGTTTATCGCGAGTTTCACCGAGAGATGAGGGGTTTTTGGGTACGGAACCTGCTATACCATCACATCTAAGATTCCAGACCCCTTCACCCTCTTCGCAAACTTCCGCGTGAGACTCTATCCTCTCCGTACCGAAAACTCTCGCGCTCAACGCGTGAGGCAAGGGTGCGCCTGAAATGTCAGATGCACTTGTTCACTACCGGCCGCCCCTCTTCTGCCCGGCTCGGTCCCGCACGCAGTAGAGGTACTCCTGCGCATACCCGGCGTACTCCCCAAAGTGGTCCCGTGCAAACCGCCGGATCCTCTCGTAATCTCGCGGGGTGCAACTCTTCCCGGTAAGGTCCGGCAGGTAGGTCTCCGCCATGATCCGGTGTATCCAGACATCGACCGGGAACGCCTCGAAGAACCCGAACGCAAAGAGCAGCACACAGTCGGCCGCCTTCGGCCCGACACCCCGGAACTCCATCAGCGCCTGCCGTGCATCCTCAAACGTGAGGGCCGCTATCCTCTCTGCCCAGTCCGGGTGTTCTGTTGCGAAGGCGGCGGTGCTGGAGACATAATCTGTCCGGTAGCCAAGCCTGCAGTCCCTGAGATCCGCGGGGGAGACCGATGCCAGCACCTCCGGCTCCGGGAACGTGTACGCCGTGCCGAAGGGCCCGTCCACCGGTCTCCCAAACCGTTCTGCCATGAGTGCGACCCGGCGCTTCACCGCCGGGATGTTTGTATTCGTGGCACAGATATACGAGACCAAGCACTCCCACGGTTGTTGTCTCGCGAGGCGCAGGCCCCGGCATTCCCGGATCGCCGCGGCGATCACCGGGTCGCGGTCGATGGACGAGAGGATGGCGGGAAGGTCCTGATCGAGCCTGAAGTAGTCGCGGACGAACCCCGTATCCACCCCGGAAAACGTGAGATGGCGTTCGTCCTGTCGGATCCGGATAGCCCGGCCGTCGACGATACCCTGCCACCATCCCTCCACCTTCTCCCAGCGGAAGGCCTGCCCGCAGGAGAGCGTCCGGTCGAGGTCAAACGGCTGGTCGGGCCGGAGCGTGATCGTTGTCATGGTCCTTTCGGTATCGGAACGTGGCGCTCGGCAAAAAAGTGTGGATATTCCGGGATTACTTCCCCTGTTCCCGGTAGACGCAGGACTGCACGTCCTGGCCGAGTTTCCCGATGGCGTCCGCCCGGCAGCGCGCACAGTGGCGCATCTGCTTGATGTAAGGGGCGCACCGGTCCTGCATCTCCCGCTTCTCCTTTGGCGTGGGCGGGGTGATCCCGGCGAACTTGTACTGCGGGATGAGCGGGATGACGTTGAAGGTGAACGCCCCCATCTCACCGACCTTCTTTGCGATCTTGGGGATATGCTCGTCGTTGACCCCGGGGATGTAGACGGTGTTTATCTTGACGAACATCTTCTTTGCAACCGCCATCTCGATCCCTTTCAACTGCTGGGAGAGGAGGAGTTCCGCCGCCTCGCGCCCATGGTACTTCTTCCCGTTGTACTCAACCCAGGAGTAGATCTTCTCCCCTATCGCAGGGTCGATAGCGTTAAGCGTGACCGTAACGTTCCCGACATCGTACTTCGCCAGTTCTTCTATCGACTCGGGGAGCACGAGACCGTTTGTGCTGATGCACATGATCAGGTGCGGGAACTCCTCGTGGACCAGCCTGAGCGCCTCAAACGTCTCGGGGTTTGCAAGCGGCTCGCCCGGTCCTGCGATGCCGACCACCTTCACGTAGGGGTAGTCCTTAACGACCCTCCTGACCAGGTCGAGGGATTCCTCCGGAGAGAGAACCTTGCTTGTCACACCCGGCCGGCTCTCGTTCACGCAGTCAAAGTCGCGTATGCAATAGTTGCACTGGATGTTGCACTTCGGGGCGACGGGGATGTGGCACCGCCCGAAGGCATGGCATGCTTTGTCAGAGTAGCAGGGGTGCTCGCTGATCTTGCGTAACTGCTCAGGATCGTAGGGGACCTCCTTGCCCTGGACCGTCGCGGTCCGATACGATTCGTCGGCCATATCTTATAATCCATCTTTCTTGTGACAATATATAGTGATGGGTACCGGTCGGCGTGAGCAGGGAGGAGTGATTGCATCACTCTTTGGGTGCGATCCCGTCTCATTGCAAGCGCCTCCCCGCCCGCCGGTGCAGCTCCGCTCCGGCGAAAAAAGTGCGGTGGATCAGGCGGTCTCCCGGGTGATGTCGAGCGGGAGAGACTCCTTCCCGGCCTCCCGCGCACCGGTCTCCTGTTCCATCCCGAACCGCTCCTCCGCCGCCTTCAGGATCTGCCCGAGCATCCCGGAATATGAAATACCCGCATACTTCGCCATCTTTGCGAGGTGGCCGTCCCAGCACCAGCCCGGGTTCGGGTTGACCTCAAGGAGTTTTGGGTTGCCGTGCTCGTCCAGGCGCCAGTCAAACCGGCAGTAATCGCGGCACTCCAGACGCTCAAAGAGGGCGAGACAACACCGGACGACTACCTTCTCGGTCTCCTCAGGGAGGTTTGCGGGCCTCGATACAATCTTCCAGTACGGCGAATCCGGGAGCCACTTCGCTTCGTAGCCGCAGAGCCGGGGAAGTTCAGGGGGCAGCGCCGAGTAGTCCTCCTCAGTGATAGGAAGCACCGTGCAGTACCCTGAGGGGTTCCCGATGATGCCGACGCTGATATCTTTCCCGGTGAGGAACTCCTCGACGAGGAGCGAGTGATCATAGCCAACCGTTGCCCGGAGGGAGTTGATGACATCGGCGAGGTCTTCGAGGGTGTTGGCGACGCTCTTTTGCGTGATACCATACGAGGAGTCGCCGGTGTTGGGCTTGACGATCGCAGGGAGCTTCATCCCGGCATCGTAGGTGCGGTCGCCGGGAGTGATGAAACAGGCTTCCGGAACCGGGATTCCCATCTCTTTCGCGACGCCGCGTACGAGCGATTTATCGTAGCAGAACGCAAGCGACTGCGGCCCTGACCCCGTGTACGGGATCCCGAGCATCTCCAGGAGCGCCGGCACGTGGAGTTCTCTCCTCGGGTCATTGTTGAACCCCTCGTCACAGAGGTTGAGGACGTAGTCCACCTTCCCTTTCAGTTTTCCGAGGTCCTGGATCATCGTGTCATGTTTGCAGAGGTAGGTGAACTGGTAGCCTTTCAGTTCCCGGAGCGCCGCCTTCATCTGGTCGATGGTGTAGAAGTCATCGTCATCAAAGACACAGGACGGTTTCAGGGCGTCTGGCCTGGTCGGGTCGCCGAGCAGTACCGCGACGTGTTTTGCTCTCTCCCGGCCCCTTACCTTCGTTGTCGACCACTCCTTCCTGAGGACCGCGGTGACGATATGGCGGCGCTCCATCATGCCGAGGTCCTGGTTCCGCCGTGACTCCGTGGCGATATCATGGAAGGTGATGCCGGAGAAACCTGCCCGTTCCAGGAGCTGCCGGAGGTTCTCGGCGGTGTAGAGGCGTTCAGCATAGAACTGGTCGGCTACGACGCCCCTGTCGACATCCGTGATCACCTCCCTTGAGATCAGGCGCTGCCCATCGAGCGAGAGGGACCGCTCCCGGCAGACGAACATCGCCGGGTCGATCCATTCCCACGACCTTGGCTGGAAGTGGTCTTTCAGGTACTCGCCGTCGGCCACATCCAGGAGCACCCGCCCCCAGGGCTTGAGGACGCGCCTGAGTTCCATGAGGATCCGCAGGTCTTCCTCGACGGAATCAAAGTAGCCGAAACTGTTCCCGAGGACGAGGACGGCGTCGTAGGTGTCGGCGCGGTACGGCAGCCGGCGTGCGTCCCCCTCCCGGAACCGGGCCGAGAGCCCCTCCTTCTTTGCGGTCGACCGGGCTCGCTGGATCAGGTAGTGCGACTGGTCGAGGCCTTCGGCG
>NZ_DAQR01000003.1:0-3555 GCF_002502935.1 Methanoculleus sp. UBA413 | reverse complement strand
ACCTTCTCATCAGGCTGGAGATGCAGGACCCGGGTAATCCGGTCGATCTCAGACCTGGTGATCTGCTGGTCGTCGACGACGTCGCCGTCTGTCTTGAGGTAGAGGCGGTTGAAGATACCCTTCCACCAGTCGGATTTCACATGCTCTTCAAGGTCGGGAACCGGACCAAGCGTCCGTTTCTGATGTTTTCCCTTCCGTCTGCTATCAGGGGGTTCGTCTGTGTGGATCTCGTCGGTCATCTGAGCCACTCACCATTGGTCCTGTCTCCGGGATAGAACCGGCATGTTGCCGGAGCGCAAAAGAGGTCGGTTGACGTGTGCCATTGTTGAATGTTATTCGGTAGGACGGCATTGATAAAAGCATTATGTCGCAGTTCCCGCTGCCGCGGGAAACGGCTGGTTTCACGGGGACGTTTCTCCCCCTGAGATCCCTGCCGTCGCGCCGGGGAGATACGATCCAGCGCTCCTCCTGGTGATGGGAGCCGGGTGCGGCAAGGGCATACCGGGATGGCAGGGCCTGCCCGAGATCCGCGAGACACACTTATATATGCACGCAGGTGGTTGTATATGTGCAGACTATCTGCATGGTTGAAGTATATGGATGAGAGATATTCGAGCAGGGGTCCCCGCTCGTACCAGGACCGCCCCCGCGAGTTCCATAAGGCAGTCTGTTCCGACTGCGGCAAAGAATGCGAAGTTCCTTTCAAGCCTACGGAGGGCAGGCCTGTCTATTGCCGCGACTGCCTCCCGAAGCACAGGAAACCCCGCTATTGAGTTGGTTGTGAATACGGTTTCTCAGCGTGAGTGAAATATCAATGGAAGAGAGATATCCTAGCCGGGGTCCGCGGTCGTACCAGAATCGCCCCCGCGAGTTCCACAAGGCAGTCTGCTCCGACTGCGGCAAAGAATGCGAAGTTCCTTTCAAGCCTACGGAGGGGCGGCCCGTCTATTGCCGCGACTGCCTCCCGAAGTACAGGAAACCCAGATTCTAACCTCTTTTTTATACGCACCTGCGATGGTGCGCGCTTTCCCGTGTCTCCTTGCCCGGAGCACCTGCTGTACACGCCTCCTGCCTCTCCGTTCACACGATCAACCGCCTTCTCATCAGCCTGATGGCGAGAAGAAAGAAAAGCACGGTTGCTGCCGCTATCCAGGCGAGGCTGAAGAGGTTTGTCGGCGAGAAGGCCGGGAGCGTGATCGCCCGGTTGATGCTGACGACGTGCGTGAGCGGAAGCGCGGCGAATGCGAAGTACTGGATTGGCTCCGGGAGCAGGTCGAGGGGGAAGAACGTCCCCGAGAAGAGGAACATCGGGGTGATGAAGAGGAATGAGGGGTAGTTCAGCGCATCGATGCCCGGTGTGATCGCCGTGAAGCACATCCCTATGCTGGCAAAGAGCAGGCCCGCGAGGAATGCGAACGGGATGAGGAGCAGGGACGACGGCATCGCCACGACGCCGAAGATAAGGAGCACGGGAAGCATCAGCGTCGCGTATATCATGCCGCGGGTGGCGCCCCAGAGCATCTCCCCGGCGATCACCTCATCAATGCTGACCGGTGTCGCGATGATCGCGTCAAACGTCTTCTGGTAGTACATCCTGACAAACGACGAGTAGGTGCACTCGAAGAAGGATGAGTACATCACCGATATCGAGACGAGCGCCGGTGCGATGAAGACCGGGTAGGGTATTCCGTCGACCGTCTCGATATACGTCCCGAGGCCGAACCCCAATGCCAGGAGGTAGAGGACCGGTTCGATGAAGGGCGGGATGAAGTTCACCCGGTAGGTCCTGAGGAAAGCGTCCAGGTTTCTCTGCCAGACGCTCCGCACCCTGCCGGTGATCTCGATCATCGCTTGTTCACTCCCGCAGGCTCCGGCCGGTCAGCCGCAGAAAGACATCCTCAAGGGTCGCCGGCCGAACCGTCACCGCCGCTTCGTGCCGGCAGACCTCGAGCAGTTCCCGCGCCACGTCGTGGGGGCGGTCCGTGAAGACCTGGAGCAGATCGCCGGCGACGTCGTACGTCACGCCAAGCCCGGTCAGACAGGCGGTCGCTTTCTGTGTCCGCTCCACCTCGACGACGTCGCTCCCGGCATGCTCCCTGATGAGATCCTCCGGGCGACCTTCGACGAGGATCGTTCCCTGGTCCATGATCACCAGCCGGTCGCAGAGTCGTTCTGCTTCGTCCAGGTAGTGGGTGGTGAGGACAAGGGTGTTTCCCGCCGCCTGGAGACTCCTGAGTTTCTCCCAGATCAGATGCCGCGCCTGCGGGTCGAGCCCGATGGTGGGCTCGTCGAGGATGAGGAGTTCCGGCGCATTGATCAGGGCCCGGGCGATGATCAGACGCCGTTTCATGCCGCCCGAGAGTTTGTCGATCAGGACGTCCCGCTTCTCCTCAAGTTGCATGAACGCAAGGAGTTCGTCCGCCCGCTGCTCTGCCTCGTGCTTCGGGATGCCGAAGTAGCGGGCGTAGATCAGCAGGTTCCGGTAGGTCGAGAAATCAGGGTCAAGGTTGTTCTCCTGCGGCACCACGCCGAGGCGGCTCTTGATCTCACGCTGGTGGGAATCCACATCCATGCCGAAGACTTCGAGGGTGCCGCCGGTCTTTGGGGAGACGCACTGGATCATTTTCATGGCCGTCGTCTTCCCGGCCCCGTTTGGCCCGAGAAACCCAAAGACCTCCCCTTTCCTGACCCGGAAGGTGATGCGGTCGACCGCGATGAGGTCCTCAAACCGCTTCTCCAGGTCGCGCGCTACGATGACGTCGATGGTCTCAACCTCCCTATGGTCCAGGGGAGTCGTGCAAATACAACATTCTTTCGCCTGACTGCCACAGCTCTCGCGACCCGGGGAATGGATCTCTCCGGGCGCCGCCCGGGCCCCGGAGATCCGGTAGAATGGGAAGAGATCCTCTGCGCGTGGGCATTCATTTTTGCGGGCACGAAGGGGGTATGGGTGCTGGTGAACTACCCCCCGCTTACGCAGGGGGCTTCCTGCTTCATCCCCCTCCCCATCGGGAGCGGGTCCACAGGCTCTTCGGCGCGTTCCGCGCCTGCTAATGCGAATTGCTTGATATTGATCGCGGCGTTCAGGTCCCGGTCGTGGGTCGTGCCGCAGTCCGGGCATATCCACTCCCGATCCTTCAGCGTCAGGTCGGCCTTCCGGTAGCCGCAGACCGAGCAGGTCTTGGAAGACGGCTCGAAGACCCCGATCCTCAGCAGGGTTTTCCCCGCCTCCCGACACTTGTACGCCAGCATCGCAAGGAATGTTCCCCACCCGGCATCGCTGATCGCTCTCGCGAGAGAGTGGTTCTTCACCATGCCGTCCACGTTCAGGGACTCCACGGCCAGGGCTTGGTTTTCGCGGACCAGTCGAGAAGAGAGCTGGTGCTGGAAGTCCTGCCGTTGGTCGGCAATTTTCTGGTGACACCGGGCGACCTTGAGTCGGGCCTTGTTCCGGTTCTGGGAACCCTTCTGCTTGCGGTCGAGTCGGCGCTGGAGCACGGCCAACCGCACCTGGGCGTTCCTGAGATACTTGGGATTCGCCACCGCATCGCCGGT
>NZ_DAQR01000064.1:0-11940 GCF_002502935.1 Methanoculleus sp. UBA413 | reverse complement strand
CAAAGAGATCAAGATCAAAGTGATCCTCCATAACCTAACGAAGGCAGTACAAACAGTCGTGATTGTCGTTGTCTGGAAGGAATTCAACAGAGCCCGGGAAGGATATCACGTGCGGCAAGGATTGATGTCCTGAGAGATTTGAGTTTCTCCTCGTGTTCCAGGCGCAAGGCTTCGGGATCTCTGTCCCATGCTTCGGCGGCTTCGATGACGAGCATCCTCTCTTCGGGATCGCCGATCCCTTCCACCGTCACCATGAGGCCGAACCGGTCGAGGAGTTGTGGCCTGAGTTCACCCTCTTCCGGGTTCATCGTCCCAACGAGAATGAACCTGGATGGATGCGAGACTGATACCCCCTCCCGCTCAACAGTATTCACTCCCATTGCCGCTGCGTCAAGGAGAATATCAACGATATGATCATCAAGGAGGTTTACCTCGTCGATATAGAGGATGCCACGATGTGCTGCGGCAAGGATGCCGGGATCGAGTGCTGCGATCCCCTCCTTGATGGCACGTTTGAGGTCGAGCGTTCCGACAACCCGATCTTCCGTTGCACCAAGCGGCAGGGTGACGACCCGGACCGACCGGGTTGTTTGGGTGATCTGATCGCCGTTATTTGCCATTCCAGAACAGATCGGGCAGTAACTGTCCGGATCACCGGGATCGCATGAGAAAGGGCAGCCCTGCATGACTGAAATCTCAGGGAGGACATCGGCAAGTGCACGGACTGCAGTGGACTTGGCTGTCCCCTTCTCCCCCCGGATCAGGACGCCGCCGATCCGGGGATTGATCGCGTTGAGCACGAGAGCAAGTTTCATCTGCTGCTGCCCAACGATGGCGGTGAACGGAAGTGTGTAGTGAAGCGTTCTCAGAGTCATAATTTTACTATTCTCGTGATAGTTAATACTATTTCTTCATTTTTAAAAGTTTTTAATTACCGATTTGCTTCCTGCCATCGCCATTGCTTCTGCCTGAGCAATGGCGGACTTCAGCGCCCAGTCTTAGTTTGGAAGGTCGCACTGCGGCATCCTGCGGCTGAGGGGTGGGGTGCACCTCTCCCTGCCCAGAGGGTCTTCTCCCCGGGATGCTCCTCCTCGTCGACGTCATCTCGGTCGCGGCCATCCTGAGTCTTGGGGGGCCGGATTGAGCCCGGTGATGGCCAGCGTCGTCGCCTCGCCCCTCCTTCACATCATCGTGAAGGCGACGGTTCTTCTGGTCGTTATGCCAGCCTGCTGGTATGCCGGGAAGAGGGTGCGCCATGCGGGCGGCCTTGCGCTGATGGTGCTGCCACTCTGGTTGGGGTGGTCATCGGGAATAATGTGGGTGTTATTGTGAGGATGGGTAAAAGTGAGTTTAAAAAGGGGTTAGCACCGGTTATATCGAACCGGTGAACGCCGCCCCCAAACGGCTTGTTTAATGGCATCTTCTTCGGAATGCCTTTTGGTATCTCAGGCCCTAACTGTAACCTCAGTCTGTGCAATAGTTTTTCCACTGTTGTCAACGAGACTTAAGGTAAATCGTTTACCTCGGTTATTGGGATCTTGGAAGCCCGCACTGCCTTTTGTATCATCACTGTCGCTGTACGTCGCAGGTTGCACCGCTCCTGCATCGAGATCCGCAGGTTCCACGATTGCGATATCACCAGCTTCAAATATCAATGCATTGCTTGTTTGATAACCCCCTACACGCAACCACGGCTTTCCATTTACCATAAGAGCAGAGGTATTGACCTCCCATGTCTGGTAGTCAGACGAAAAATCTCTTGTAGGTTTGACAAAAACCTTAGTATCCAGCGTATTCACGGTATCACCACCAAGGTGGTGGATCGTCATGCCCTGAGACTGGCTATATTCGGCCTTGATATTTACCTGTGGTGTCTTCTTAGCGTCACCGGCAAGACCGCCGGCAAAGCCGGAAACAATCGCCGCAATGATGATCGTGACGACAAGCATCAGCATAATGCCGACAACTGGCGAAACGGCATCCTCTTTCTCTCTAATTATTCTCATCCCTGCACCACCACCGATTTATCAAAGATGACCTGCCCGCTTGGGACGTGTGTAACCTTAATACTCACAACATCCCCCATACGAAGATGAGTCCAATCTTTGCCAAGAATCGCCTGGACAGAATCTATTTGGTCTTTATTTACATGCGTAGGATGGTACTCATATAGCTTAAGTGGTCCACTAGTAGGCATATCCTTTGTATGAGACGGCCCGTAGCGTGCTGGTGACTGTCTCATTGCTGTTCCAACTGTCAATGTGTAATTCCCAAAATACTGCCCCGGATCATAAGGTGGAACAGGCTTTTGATACGTGAATTCCTGTAGCTGGGTAACTCCCTGACCATGACCTATAGGCGAAACCATACGGAATTGTCCGGTAGTAGCGGCATCACTTGTAGCGTAATTTGTGTTTACCTCTCCTGCCCTAATCATAGCGCCTCCGGTTATGATAGAGCCATCATTCGCCGTTTTATTGGTTGTTCGCCATGATGTTACGATCCGGAGATCACGGGTATGGATTGGTTCAGACACACTCTTAATGTCGAATACAATCCAGCTTGACCACATGTCCCCTGTATTCTTGATCTCTACATCCATCACCAGTTGCGGGGCTTTTTCCGAGGTTCCCACAAGTTCCCCGGCAAACCCGGAGACGATGGCGGCGATGATGATCGTGACGACAAGCATCAGCATCACCGCAATCACCGGTGAAACGGCATCCTCATGTTTTTCTTTTCTTCCGTTCATGCGATTATTCCTCCTCAGCAAGGTTACCCCACGCTGGCGAGCAGCTCGCGCAGGTCTTCTCCCTTATCGGGGTCGAACCTGTCTGGACTGATGGCAAAGTCAGATCCTTCCGCGTGACGCCGCTCGAGGAACTCGGGCGGCCGAGGATCGATGTCACCGTCAGGATGAGCGGGATCCTCAGGGACTGCTTCTACACCTGCATTGAACTCCTGGATGACGCTATCCGTGAGGTCGCCGCGCTGGACGAGCCCCCTGATATGAACTTCATACGGAAGCATGCACTCCAGGGGAGCGGAACGGCCCGGATCTTCGGGAGCAGGCCGGGCACCTACGGCAACGGCGTCAGCCTGGCGGTCTATGCATCGGCGTGGAAGGAGGAGGCGGACCTTGCGGAGGTCTTTCTCAGGTGGAACAGTTACGCCTACGGGAGAGACAACTTCGGTGAGGAGTCCAGGGAGACCTTCTCCGCGCAGCTTGCGACCATCGACCTCACCTTCAACAAGACGGTGACCGACGAGTACGACCTTCTTGGGTGCTGCTGCTACTTCGGGGCGCACGGCGGTCTGACCGGGGCGGCAAGGGCGCTCTCGAACCGGGACGTGCCCGCCTACTACGGCGATACCCGCGACCGGGACCGCGTGGAGGTCAGGACGCTCGCAGAAGAGATACGGCGGGTCGTCAGGGCGCGGCTCCTCAACCCGAAATGGATCGAGGGGATGAAGCGGCACGGCTACAAGGGTGCCGGGGATATATCCAGGCAGGTGGGGACCGTCTACGGGTGGGAGGCGACGACAGAGGAGGTGGATGACCGGATCTTCGACGACATCGCCCGCACGTTCGTCCTGGACGCAGAGATGCGACGGTTCTTCGAGGACGAGAATCCCTGGGCGCTTGAGGAGATCGGGAGGCGGTTGCTTGAGGCGCACGGTCGCGGCCTCTGGGATGCCGACCCTGATGTCCTCGATGGATTGCAGGCGGCCTACCTGGAGATGGAGGGCTGGATCGAGGACCGGATGGGCGATACTGGCGGCGACGTCCAGGGTGGTGCGGTTCGCGTGGTGACCCTGCAGGACCTGGAAGCACTGCGGGAGAGGGAGTGAGGGATATGGGAAAGAGATCGTCATTCTATAGGTTCGCGGGGCTCTGTCGGCAGAGCAATGGAAAGGGGCATATGCTGCGGCGCGGTACAGATCATCGTATAATTATGACTCTCCGGACCATCGCCCTCCTTATGATCGCCGCCCTTGTTGCCTCGTGCTGCGGGTGTATCACGCTTGAAAAAGACGATGACGCCGGCACCGTTCCTGATGTCACCGAACCACCGTGGTCCGGCTCACCGGCACCCTCCTGGGAGGATGAGGAGGACTCCCCGGGGCCTGGACCGGCCCACACCCCTTCCACGTCCCCGAACGGGAACGTGGTGGTCCCGGTCGATCCGGTGCCGGTCCAGTCCGGCGAACCGCTCCCGGAGGTAAACCCCTGTGGCGTCCCGACCATACCCCTCTCCCGGATCGATGCCAGAAAGACAATTGTTGAGAAGACAACGGTCTTTGAGGGAGAGTACTCTCTCATCTACTCTGCCAGGGGGCTGCAGGTGGATGTCGTCGACGTGCCGTTCATCATCACCTTCTCCGTGACACCGAAGCATTCTGAACCAGGCGCGTACTCCCGGCTTGTCGTCACCGTCCGTGACCCGGAGACCCTCCGACTCATTGCCGACGAGGGTTACAACTCGATATACGGGAGCGAACGGACGAAGTCGATCAAACTCTACCAGCCCGGACGCTACATCGTGACCGTGGACGGGCATTTCGTCGACGTGAAGGTGAAGATGCAGACTGAGCAGGCCAGAGCGCCATGAAAGGACTTGCAGGGCTGCCCTCTTCCCGGATCCCGGCAGTCTGTCAGGCAGCAGAGGCCCACTGATACCGGGACTCTTCCTGCCTGACGGCTGAAACGGCAGGGGTTTTATTACCGCAATTATAAAAAATATTACTTAATGCTATCAATAGAAAAATATATAGTATCATCGATCCTATCCCTGCCCGGCGGGCGGGGGCGTGGTCACCGGCGCCCAGGCCCGGGCCCCAGAATGGCCATGGCCACCTCACCGGGCTTCCGGAGTCCATCGCCACCACCTGCCGAACCACCCTGCCGGTGGCGGGGTGAACGGTGATTGACATGAAGAGAAGCATCACCTACGATGAAGGCAGGATCGTGCTGGACACCGACCGTGACATCTGCATATACTACGCGCCGCGGGGCAGGCCCGGCGGGGCATATGCACGTGGCAAGGACCTCTACCTGCACGAAGAGGACGGGGTGCCCGATGTCTACTATATCCACACCTGGTCAATGGAGCCCGGCGAGGATGAACAGCTCCAGGCAGTCTCTATCGTCTCTGCCGAGGAGTTCCTGGAGATACGGGGGCTCATGCTCGCCGCATACCCGGAGAAGGCAGGGAGTCTGGCGTTACGGTCGTACGGCTACGGTACCGCTGAGGAGTTTTAACCCACGGTCCCGGGCGGGGGCGGGGCCGCCCCTCCCCGACCGGGACGGTGTGATCAGATAGCAATTCTTTAACATTCATCGGCCCGAACGCCGACCTCTCCGCCGGGCTCCTGCACGATATTACAGCGGCCGAGCGGGATGCTATGGTGCATCCCGCCTGAACAATCCTTCACCGGCAGAGCAGGAGGAGTTTCTCGACTGGGCGTTCCGTCGGAGACTCCGGCCGCTCAAAAACGGATTGATGTCGGTGCTTGCACTATTGAACTATACGTGTATGAGCCCATTCCAGCTCGAATTCAGGCCATTTTGGCTATTTGAGTCTGGTTGCATGCACACTTTCACCCGGTGGGAGGCGGCTGCTGGCAGGGTGTCACGCTCTGCTCTAACCGGACTTCTGTCTCTTTTATGCCATTGTGGGCGAGGGGTCGGTCATATCGCTACCTGCGCTGAATACACCTGCAAAACACCGATACATATCTTAGTTTCATGCTCTTTATTTGGATAACGCAAATAGATAGATAGACCGGTGAATATCGTCATGCACGAATCAGCCTGCCTTCGGTTCAGAAACGAGATCCGGCGTTTCTATCTTATTACGGTCGCAAACATCGTCTTCGCTGGACTTGTGATGGCACTGGGCATCAGCGTATCCGTCCAACAAGCGGTCTTAATCTACGAGCTCTCCTCTATCGCATTGTACACGACGCACTCTCCGGTGATCCTGTGCATCGCACTGGTCGCCGCCCTTGCGGGGTTGGTCTGGATCCTCTCCAGCATCAGGATATTTGAAGGAATCAAAGCGATCAAGGATGATATTGATTGGAAGGGAGGAGAGGTCCCAGACGAGGCTTTCACCCGTCTCATCGTACGGATGCTCTCCCATTACCGCGACAACCGCACAATCATCCGTACCATGATCCTGGTCTGCACACTCGGCGGCATCTGCTTATTTGCTCTCGGGATCGTCGGCAGTCTTGAATACCTATCCATCTCGGCGGGCGGCATTGTCTTCACCCTGAACACTTACCTCGTCGTCCCGCTCATGCTTCTCACGCTTGGGGTCGCCGTTGTCAGCCTTGCCTCCTCGTTCTACTTCTCCCGGTTTGCAAAGGTCTGGGACGAGCGGCTCGGCGAGATCGAGGTGTTTGAGGTTCTCTTAAAAGAAACGCTGGAGTTGTATCGGGAATGAGCGGGCGCAGGACGGCGTTTGAGATCTACTGGGAGATTCTGGTCTTCTGCAGAACGTCGCAGTCGTTTACCGGCATCGTCAACCGGTGCAATCTGAACTCAAAAACCGGCCAGGAGTATCTTGGGTTTCTCGTAGTGAAAGAGTATCTCGTCGAAGTGGCTGATAGGGATAAGATCCGGTACGTCTCCACCGAGCGGGCCGGAGAGTACATCGCACTCTTCAACTCGCTGTATCGGAAACTCTTCGATACTGCCCCAAGGTTCAAATTATGATGGCCGCCGAGTGGGATGCGATGGTGCACCCCGCTAGAACGGCTGCCTGATATCCCCCCTTCACCGGCAGAGCGGCGCGAGTTTCTCGATCAGGCGGTCCACCTGCCTGACCGCCGTCCCGATATAGGCATCCGGGTCGAGGAGCCGGTCAAGGTCGTCGCGGGTGACGAACCGGGTGACTTCCGGCCGCTGGCTGAGCACCTCTGCGAGGTCCCGGTCTTCGGCGAGGGCCTGCATGCTCGCCGTCCGCATCACCTCGTGGGCCTCCTGCCGGTTCATGCCCCGCTTCGTCAGCTCGATCATCACCGACTCTGCCAGGTTCACGCCCCGGAGCATCATCAGGTTCTTCCTGATGTTTGCTTTGTTAAACTCGAGCCCCTCCACCACATCGGTCATCACGTTCAGGATATGGTCGGCGAGCACCGAGGCCTCCGGGAAGATTACCCGCTCAGGCGAGGAGTTCGTCAGGTCGCGCTCGTCCCAGAGGACGTTGTTCTGCAGGGCCGGTCCGACCGCGGACCGCACGATCCGGGAGAGGCCGCAGACCTGCTCGCTCTTAATGGGATTTCGCTTGTGGGGCATCGTGCTTGAGCCCACCTGCTTCTTCCCAAACGCCTCAGCAAGTTCCCCGATCTCGGAGCGCTGCATCAGCCTGATCTCAAGCCCGATCTTGTCAAGCGTAGTCGCGACGTTCGCGAGGAACATGAAGTACTCAGCGTAGCGGTCCCGGGAGATGATCTGGTTTGAGACGTCCACTGACCGGATCCCGAGGAACTCCATCATCGTCTCCTGGATCACGATACCCGCATCCCCGAGCGCCGCCTGGGTCCCCACCGCTCCCGTGAGGTGCCCGACAACGACCCGGGGGCGCATCTGGCGGAGCCGCTCGATGTGGCGGGAGACTTCGCTTGCCCAGATAGCGAACCGGAGGCCGTAGGTCGTGGGGACGCCGATCTGCCCGTGTGTGCGGCCGGCACAGACGAGGGTCTTCGTCTCGGCACTCCGGGTGAGGAGCACGCAGAGGAGTTTACCGAGTTTCTCCTCGATGAGCGCGAGGCTGTCGCGGAGTTGCAGGGCGGTCGCAGTGTCCAGGATGTCGTTTGAGGTCGCACCGTAGTGGATCCACCGCCCGGCATCGCCGCAGACCTCGGTGACGGCCTTGACGACCGCCATCATGTCGTGGTTGATCTCGGCCTCGATCTCCTTCGCCCGCTCAAGGCGTGCCTCCAATGCGCAGGCTGCGATCGTCTCCGCATCTTCGCGGGGGATCATCCCGTGCACGGCTTCGGCGCGGGCCAGCGCCACTTCGACCGTGACGATCGCCCGGAACCGGTTCTCCTCGCTCCAGACGGCACGCATCTCCGGGGTGCCGTACCGGTAGTCGATGGGGTGAATTGCCATAGTGGAGATGTGTTGGCATTCTCGCTACAAAAAAGGGGGTGCCGGAAGGGCTCTCCCGGAGCCCGAAAGATACTAGTCACGATCTCCCTAATGATCTTGTCAGGAGATCTCCCGCCCGACAACCGATCCCGGTGAACCTCGTGAGGTCCGGAGGATAGCATTCATGAGCGAATATCAGGATATATTCGGTAGAATTGTCAACCTTCTTGAGAAGCGATCGCCACAGGGCCTCTCCATCTCCGCAATCTCCCGCGAACTCGGGATGAACCGGGCTACCGTCGCCAAGTACCTCGAGATGCTCCAGTCGAGCGGGGACGTGAGCATGCAGTGGTTCGGAAGATCGAAGATGTACACCCCGGCGCAGCGGGTCCCGCTCTCGGAACTCTTTGACCGCCTCTCAAACGCGATCGTCATCCTGGACGCCGACCTCCAGATCCTCATGGTGAATACGAGTTTCATCAGGACTCTCGGCATCCACCGCGGGAGAAATATCCTCGGCGCCTCCCTCTTCGACCTGAACCTCCGTATCTTCTCGGACCCGACCATCATGCGGAATATCGAGAGGGTCCGGCAGTCCGGCACTTACCTCTCCGAGATGCAGTACATCGAGGACAGCACGAACCACATCTATCACATCGAGTTTGCCCCGACGGTCTCCCATGTGGGGAAGCCGGGGATCCTGATCAGTCTGCAGGATATCACGGCATGGAAGAACACCGAAGCCGCCCTGAAGTACTCGGAGAAGATGATCCGGACGATATTCGAGAGGGTTCCGAGCGGTATCATCCTTTTTACGGCCGATGGGACCGTTCTCAACGCAAATCGCGCGTCCCTGGGGATCCTCGGCCTGAACGGGGTTCAAGAACTGGCGGAAGGAAACATCTTCGATATCTCCTGCTATAAAGGGAAGATCCTCGAGTTGATCCGGCAGGGAAAAGTCGCCGAGACGGAACTCGCCTGCGATTTCGACCGCCTGAAACGGGATCAACGGATTCCGAGTACCCGGTCGGGCATCGCTTACTTCGACGTGGTCTTCACCCCGATCACTCCAGACGGCGGGGGGGTCCCGAACGAGTTCGCCATCCTCTTCAGGGATATCACCACCGAGCGGCTGGCCCGGAAGGAGCTGGCCTTCAAGGAGACGCGTTATCGGTCGTTCTTCGAGAAGGCCTGCAACGGCGTCCTGATCTACGAGCCGATTGACGGAGGAAACGATTACATCATCAAAGACGTCAACGGGGTAACAGCAGCCCTCCTGCGGATGAACAAAGAAGATCTCGTCGGGAAGAAACTCTTCGAGGAATTCCCCGATCTCCCGGACCCGTACGTGCGTGATCTCCTGTATCGCGTTCTGACCACCGAAAAGCCGGAGTTTGTTACGCCGCTTAAATACCGAAACCGCGAAAACTTCCCCTGGATCTCCCATTATGTCTTCAAACTACCTTCCGGAGAGATCGCGTCTTTTATGATCGACGTATCGGACGCTGTTCGTGAGGAGGCTGAAGCGCCGCTCCAGGCGTGCAATGCTCGTGTAACGCGAGAGAATGACCTGTCTGGATCTGGTATATAAAATATTCTCTTATTGTTAAACACAACCCCCCTCCCGTCCTCCGGGTGTAACCCCCCGCTCCTCGCGTGTCCTGGGGATTTTCAGGCCATTCGTGCTGGAATCCCAACGACTCTCCTGATAATTTGACGATTCCCTGGTGGTATGATCCAAGATGAATCGCAGGGCAGGCCAGTATCTCCTATCGCCGTCTGGGCATTGTTGAACATTAAACGATATCTATATAGTCAGTCGCAAACACTATTCTTTCTGCGGAGAACTAATCCGCACACCACAACAGGATCGGAAGAGAACCTTCAATGGGGTAGGATGGCCGTGATCCACCACAGATAAGTGGGATTAGATGTGTGGACCTCAGCTGCCGTACCAGTGCTCTCGTTGGAACTGGTAGCGTATCAAGATTTGGGTAGGCCTGCCCCTGGATAGGTGACTTTGCCGATCATCAGGAGACCAGTACCATGAAGACACAGATCGGTTATTTTGCATCTATTGAGCAGTACCGCCCCATGGATGCGCTTGAACAGGCAGTCAGAGCAGAAAAAAACGGTTTCGACTCAGTCTGGGTAGACGACCACTTCCACCCCTGGTATCACACCAACGCACAGGCGGGGCAGGCCTGGGCCTGGATGGGTGCGGCACTTCAGGCCACCAAGAACGTGTTCATCTCGACGTGTATCACCTGTCCTATCCTCAGGTACAATCCGGGCGTCGTCGCACAGACGTTCGCCACCCTCCGGCAGATGTATCCCGGGCGGGCCGGTATTGCCGTGGGCGCCGGCGAAGCGTTGAACGAGGTGCCGGTCACCGGCGAATGGCCAACGGTCCCTGAGCGGCAGGAGATGACCGTCGAGGCCGTCGAAGTGATGCAGAAGCTCTGGAATGGCAAGGAGCCCGTCTCCTTCAAGGGCAAGTACTACACCCTCGACAATGCATTCCTGTACACCAAGCCTGACGACAAGGTTCCGCTCTACTTCAGCGGAATGGGTCCGAAGGGAGCACAGCTGGCAGGGAAGCACGCCGACCACCTCATGACGGTGTCTGCGCCGCCCTCCGTGCTGAAGAATGTCACCATTCCGAACTTCGAGAAAGGCGCCCGCGAGGCCGGGAAGGACCCGAGCAAGATGGAGCACGCCATGCTCGTCTGGTACTCGATCGACGCCGACTATGACAAAGCCATTGAGTCACTGCGCTTCTGGTCCGGTTGTCTGGTTCCTTCCATGTTCAAATACAGGGTCTGCAATGCAAAAGAGGTCGAACTCCACGCAGACCTTGTCGGACATGACATGATGAAGGACAACTTCATGGTCGCAACCGATGCCGAAGGGATGATCAAGGAGATCGAGCGGTTCAAGGCGGCAGGCATCAACCACTTCTGCCTCGGGAACTCCAGCCCGAACGTGAACAACGGCATCGATATCTTCAAGGAGATCATCCCCGCCGTCAGGGACTGAACCGGGCTTCCCCGGTCCATCCCGACTTCCAGGTGTAACGATGGAAAACCAGAATCTTGCCCGCCGCATGGAGGAGGGTGCCGCCTTCTTCCCCGTCGAGAGAGCGGGCAGACGGCCCGTGTGGTGCCCGAATCCGGCGTGGACCGGCGTCTCCCTGGCAGACCTTGCGCCGGGAGCGGATACGAAGGGGTCGTTCTCTTCCCATTTCGTCAGGGTGCGTAAGGACTGTGAGGTCCCCGACCACCTCCACGAGAGCCAGTGGGAGTGGAACGCCATCCTGGACGGTCAGGGGAAGATGATCCTCGACGGGAGGGAGATACTCTTCAAGCCCGGGGACACCTTCACCACGCCGCCCGGTGTCCGTCACGCGGTCGTCGCCGATAAGGAGGATGTCGCACTGCTTGCAGTCTTTGTTCCCGGCCCGAAATGACGGCAGGGTTTTCCCGCCTCATTCTTCTCGATACCACATCTCAACGTCTGGTGTTCCCCGGGATG
Source organism: Methanoculleus sp. UBA413 (assembly GCF_002502935.1). Classification (NCBI taxonomy): domain Archaea; kingdom Methanobacteriati; phylum Methanobacteriota; class Methanomicrobia; order Methanomicrobiales; family Methanomicrobiaceae; genus Methanoculleus; species Methanoculleus sp. UBA413. Next base: position 302 of record NZ_DAQR01000064.1, on the reverse strand, counting down.
GGGATTTCCTCCCCGTTCCCCACATTCTCCCTGCTGGAAAAATCGGCATCTCCACCTGTAAGCCGATGCCCCCCCGGGATCACCGTCATATCCGCCTCTTCTTTTTAAAGCAAAGGAGTGGTCCCCTACGACGACATCGATCCGGGTGCCTGTCTGCCGGCGTCATTCCTCATCTTCCCCGGTTATCCGGGTCCGGACGGCGCGGTTGCGCCGGGACGTCACTCCTTCCGTCGCGCGCACTCCTCGACGAGCCGCCCGGCGAGGTCGCGCACCGCCGCCCGTGCCGGGCTCTCCTCCGGGAT
>NZ_DAQR01000084.1:0-9058 GCF_002502935.1 Methanoculleus sp. UBA413 | reverse complement strand
ACACCCACCCCAACAGTGAACGTGACGCCAACGCCGGCACCATCGGCGGGCATGGACCTCCAGCTCTATGACGGCTGGAACTTCGTCTCCATCCCAAGACCGCTCTCCGAGGGCAACAACACCGCGATAGCAGTCTTCGGGGACGTCGACACCGCCGGGCGGCCGATCTACACCTACGCTCCGGCGACCGGGTTTGAGCCCGTGGGCGCGAATACGACCCTGGAAGTCCTCGATGGATACTGGGTCTATTCCAACGGGACCGCAACCGTGCGGCTGACGTTCAGCACCGACCCGGTGACTGCCCCGGCGTCCAAGACGCTGAGCCCGGGCTGGAACGCCATCGGCTACTCTGACCTGACCCCGTCGACCGCAAACGAGACGCTCACATCGGTGGAAGACAGCTGGGTCTATGTTGTCGGTTACGACGCACAGAACCAGAACTACCGGCCGGCGCTCATCAACGATCAGATGGGAGCACGGGGGGAGAACCAGAGACTCTTCCCGACCGAAGGCTACTGGCTGTTCATGCGCGAGGATGGCACACTGGCTGCCATCAGCGCCTAACCCTTTTTTCCACGCAAACCTCGCGCATTACCCGGGATGAGCTGCCGCCGCCACGGGGATCGGTGCTCTGGTCGGAAAAAGAGAAATTAACGGTCCTATTGGGCAAGGATCTTCTGTTTCTCCTGCTGGAATTCTTCCTCCGTTAGGGCTCCCATCTGCTTCAGTTCCGCCAGTTGCTTGAGTTGAGCCAGTTTCTGCTCCTGGGTCATGCCCGTCTGGGTGGGAACGGCCTGGACCTGCTGCTCGCGTTGTGCCGCCTGTTCTGCCTGTGCTTCCTTCTGCATCTCTCTCTGTTGCATCCGCTTATTAACAGCCCGGGAAGTTGCAGTGGCTGTTCCAGCGACCACAGCTGTACGAGCCACAGTGCCGATAAGACCTGGTCGACCGCCTCTCATGATATCTCTCCTCCGATGACTTCCAAACTCTTTTCAACTCGCTCTACTGCCACCGGCCGCTTCCAGTTCCCCGGGTCGCCATGCAAGCGCGGCATCTACCTTCTCTTTTTTGATGCGCTCGCCAGCGATCACCTCTCCATGGGCGTTCAGGACTGCATCCCGGAACTTCTTTGCCCACAGGTGTTCGAACAGGAAGAGTGCCGCGGAGCTATTCTTCTCAATGATATCACTGACCTTTTGTATGTCATCTTCAGCCAGGAGTGTGGTTGTATCCCGTGCGAGTGGGGCAAATGCGCTTGCCGCATCTTTTTGAAGGTCACTGAGTTCCATCACGCTGACGTTGCCCAGTTCATCTTTCCTCACAAAGACCAGGTCAATGATCCGGATGACGCCCTTGTCGACCACCTCACGCAACGCCGGGATAATCTCGCCTTTGAACTGGTTTCCCGGGAATTCGATGACCATATATTCCACTGGACCAAGAGACATAGCGCACCTCCGGAGCAGGATGCTGGTTCAACTATATAACCCAGACTGCTGCACGATATACCGACTGTTTTCATCGACGTTTGGGTTCGACGATGCGACTGAACGCCCTTCCGGCCCATAGAGGTCTCACTCTCTGGCAGGCTGATTATCTATCCTGGCCGGAGGAAGGATGACGGTCGGCAACGGGTAAACGGCCTGTGATGTCTGGACCACGGTGACCGGTGTCCGACCCTGCAAGGAGCGGTCCCGTATGAAGAGACGCAGAGTTTAAATACTAAACTTGCAACTGAACTCGATGACATCTCCGGCGGGCTTCTCCAACGGATTATCATCTGGTGGTATTCCATTCGCCCCTGCGATGGGTTTCGCCCTTACTCCTCCTCACGGCCCGAACCACAGCATTCTCGCGGAATATAATACCTGACCGTCTTCGGCTTTCAATTCCCACTGGAGCATGGACCCAAAGTAAGAAAGGGGATCCGTATGACGTCTGAACGCGGAAAAGTTACAGGTTTTGTCCTCGTCGTTGCTGCAATTGCCGCCATTGCCGGGATACTCTTTGGGTTCGATACCGGTGTCATCTCGGGAGCGATTCTGTTCATCAACGAGGAATTCAGTCTCACGAGCGTCATGACCGAAGTGGCGGTGAGTTCCGTGCTGGTGGGTGCGATCATCGGGGCGCTCTTCGGAGGCCCTCTCTCCGACAGGGTGGGGCGCCGCAGTTCCATTCTGGCCGCCTCGGTGATCTTCCTCATCGGTACATTCGTAGTCGTCCTCTCCTCTCTCTTCTCCATATTTCTCATCGGCAGGATCCTGATCGGGATAGCGATCGGAATCGCCTCGTTCGTCGCTCCCCTCTATATCTCAGAAGTTGCGCCCGAAAGTATCAGGGGCGCTCTTGTATCGCTCAACCAACTTCTGATAACGATCGGGATCCTGATCGCCTACGGCGTGAATTTCTACTTCGCAGCGGCCGGCGATTGGCGAGCGATGTTTCTCGTGGGCGTGATCCCGGGCACGATCCTCCTTCTCGGCATGTACCTGATGCCCCGAAGCCCCCGGTGGCTGGTGTTTATAAACCGGCCCGATGATGCTGCAGGCGTCCTGCAGAAGATCCGTGGCACTACCGATGTCTCGGAAGAATTGAGCGGTATCGTGAGGAGCGTTCGTGAGGAAGGGGCCGGCACATGGTCGGATCTGGTTGCGCCCGCGGTCAGGCTTCCGCTGGTCCTCGGCGTCGGCCTGGCGGTCCTCCAGCAGGCGACCGGCATCAACACCGTCATCTACTATGCCCCGACCATCTTCCAGTTTGCCGGTCTCGAGGAGGCCACCGCCTCGATTGCCGCAACGGTCGGGATCGGTATTGTAAATGTCCTGGTAACCCTGGTCGCCATCTGGCTTGTCGATCGGGCGGGACGCCGCCCGCTGCTCCTGTGGAGCGTTGCCGGTATGGGTATCGCCATGCTGATCCTCGGGACCGGGTTTGCCCTCAGTAACAGTAGTGCCGGACAGATGGCCGTGTCATTAGGGCTGGTTACCGCGATAGGGCTCATCATCTATGTAGCCTCCTTTGCGGTAGGCCTTGGACCGATCTTCTGGTTGATCATCTCTGAGATCTATCCGCTCAGCGTACGGGGGTTGGCCATGAGCCTCGCGACGGTCACGAATTGGGCTGCAAACTTCATCATTGCGGCGACGTTCCTCTCGATGGTGAACCTCATCGGCCAGTCCGGTGTCTTTCTCCTGTACGCCCTGGTCGCCCTGTTTGCGTGGTTATTCATATTCAAACTTGTACCGGAGACAAAAGGAATGTCCCTGGAGCAGATCGAGGCATACTTCCGGTCCCGTGCACATCCGCGTTCGGGTGGAGAGGAGAAGGGAGTGGAATAAGGAGGAGTTCGTTCCCAAACCCCCACGGTGCCATATCGGCCGATGAGCATCAGGGTGGTGGATGCGGATACGGCAGACGGGGCTGTTCCCCGGTTCATCTTCGGCCTTCAAACCCTCGTCCTGCAAGGATCGCGGGAGTGGTTGCCGGGCAGAGCCTTGTCCGGGGCGAGTCTCCCTCTCCTGATATGATACCCGGTGAGATGTGCGACTGCCGGTTCGGTAGGGGCACAAGCACCGAAGAGCGACGTCCCTATCGGGGCATCGTCGCATACTTTTGGGATATGCTCGAGGTGTAAATCCGGGGCGAGTTCCCGGCAGTTATTTATATTGACCAGCATGATAGGCCGTGCATGCACCACTTCGTGGAGTGGTTTGAGCGTTTCACCTACCTCGTGCTCATTGTCTTCCTGGTAGTGGTATTACTCTTTACGCTCCTCGAACTGGGGTGGCTGACATTCATAGGGCTGTTTGAGGTTACTCCCCTCCGGCTTGAGAGCCCGGAGTTGTTCGAACTCTTCGGGTACTTTCTGCTGGTCCTCATCGGCCTGGAACTCCTGGAGACAATAAAAGCGTACCTGGAGAGGAGAGAGTTCCATGTCGAGATCATCATCCTTGTCGCAATCATCGCTATCGCAAGAAAAGTCATCCTCCTGGGTTCGGCAACTCCAGGCGAACTCATCGGTATCGCGCTGATCATCATTGCTCTCTGCGGCGGTTATTACCTCCTGCGCCGGGCGGGACTGCCGTATTCTCTCTCGCCGGGTAACCGTATGTCCTCATCCGAGAGGCGAGAAGAACTCTAAAAGGACAGCCGGCAAAAATTGAGGGTTCCAGCGAACCCGCTCTACGATTATTCCGGCAACTGCAAATCAGGCTGGTCCGGGGCCTGGGGAACCGGACCCGTGGGCAGCAGGATCGCGGCCACAAGACCGATCACCGCAAAAAACGCTAGAACGACCAGGGCCAGGGCGTAGCCCAGATTCCCCGTGACCAGGCTGGATACGATGACGGTGCCTGCAATGGCTACGCCGAGCGAGGAGCCCAGGTTTGAGACACTGCGTGACAGGCCTGATATCTCTCCCTGGTCCTCTTCGGGAAAGCTGGATTGTACAACGTTGACCGAGGATGTCAGCATGACCCCGACGCCTACACCGACCAGAAAGAGGCCCGGCACAAAGGTAAAGACGTTGGATGTTTCTCGAACCAGCAACAGCAGGAGGAAGACGCCGCCTACCGTCACGACAAAGCCCGCCCGGATCAGTGTTGCCTGGGAACGCCTCCGCGCCAGCCTGCCTGCGGCCATCGAGGAGAGCAGAATGCCGATCGTGGCCGGCGTAAGGATCAAACCCGTCTCGATCGCGTTGTAGCCCCGCACCGTCTGCAGGTAGACGGATACCACAAAGGAGAGGCCGAGCAGGACCAGCCACTGGATATTCTGCGTGACGAGGCCGAGGTTGGATGTGCGGTTCTTAAACAGCCTGGTGGAGAGCAGAGGTTCCTTGCCCGCCCGCTCCATGGACCTGATGTGCCAGAAGAACCAGGCCAGTAAAACCAGTCCGATGAGCACGAACAACCATACCGGCGAGATACCGCCCTGCGGGATCACGACCGTGTTGCCGACGACGAAATCCTGACTGGCTCGGAACCAGCCGTACGTCGAGGCCTGCAGGATGCCGACCACCACGAAGAAGAGTCCTGCCGCCGAGAGGATGGTTCCGACGATGTCTAATCTGGGTTTTGGGCCCTGAACGCCAGGATCGACGATCTTCCGGCTCTGGATGATGACTATGCCGACGACAAGAGCCTGCACGACAAAGGCTGCGCGCCAGCTGATCGCGGTGGTGATGATCCCGCCGACCAGCGGACCTGCTGCCGCCCCGATACCGCCCGCCGCACTGATCGCGCCGAAGGCGCGGGCGCGTGAGGTGAGGTTGGGGGAGAAGACCGTTGCGAGGATGTACACGGGCGGGATAAGCAGCGCGGTCCCGATGCCTTCGAGGAGCGAGTAGCCAAGGATCAGGATCCCGAGCCCCGGCGCCGCTGCCGCTATCAGCGCTCCCACACCGTAAACCAGGAGGCCCCGCCTGAACAGATACGTGCGGCCCAGGATATCCGTCAGCTTGCTGCCGGGGATCATCAGGGCTGCCATGGTGAGCGTAAAGACGGCGATGGTCGTCTGGACGCCGCTGACCGTCGTCCCCAGGTCGGTGGCGATGTTGCTTATGGCCACGTTCATGTTCGAGGCAGCGTAACTGCAGATAAACTGGGCCAGCGCAAGCGGCAGGAGCACGCCCTGCGGGGTTGCCGTTGATGCCCGGGGGACCTGATTTAATGTGCTGTTCATTAATGCCAGCCCTCAAATTGAACGGTCAAAAGGATCTGGTGTATATTAGTTTAACTGCCGGGCATTTTGCCCGGTGGCGTGCCGGGGATCCGCAGAGATGATGTTCTCTATCGTTCCAACCTGCGGAAAACCGGTCTTTAGACAAGAACGAGGGATGGCGAAGAAGGGGATCGTATGTTGTGATGCAGGTCCCGGAGAGAACGTAAATCGGGTATCCATCAGAAAAAAGGCATGATACAAGGGCTGTTTATTGTAAATCAGGAAAAATTAGTGCAATCCTGCGAAAATGCCGAAAAGTATATCCGCTCCCTTTTCACCTGACCCTGCATGTCATCCGCAAATACTGTCGCCGCGACAGAGGAGGGAGAGCGACTTCGGGAGGTCTATGAGCAGGATGTGCCCTGGCGCAGGTGGGGCCCCTACCTGAGCGAGCGGCAGTGGGGGACGGTAAGAGAGGATTACAGCGATGATGGTGACGCCTGGGCGCATTTCCCCCACGACCATGCACGCTCCCGCACCTATTTGTGGGGGGAGGACGGACTCGCAGGTCTCTCAGACGACTCCCAGCGGCTCTGTTTTGCCTTGAGCCTCTGGAACGGTGCCGATCTGTTCCTAAAAGAGCGGCTCTTTGGCCTTACGAACGCCGAAGGGAACCACGGCGAGGACGTAAAGGAGTATTACTACTACCTGGACAATACCCCGACGCACTCCTACATGAAATACCTCTACAAGTATCCGCAGGCGGCGTTCCCGTACGACGATCTTGTGGAGACGAACAGGAGACGCACCAGGGACGAACCGGAGTACGAGCTCATCGATACCGGCATATTCGACGACGATCGCTACTTTGATGTCTTTGTGGAGTACGCGAAGGACTCCTCCGAGGATATCCTGATCCAGGTCACGGTGTGGAACCGGGGGCCTGATGCGGCTACTCTGCACCTCCTGCCGACACTCTGGTTCCGCAATACCTGGTGGCTTGAGAAGGGCGTCAGAAGACCGTTCCTGAAACAGGTGGAAGGCCCTCCCGGCACGAGCGTAATCCAGGCCAGTCATCCGGACCTTGGCGTTCGGTATCTCTACTGTGAAGGCGCCCCTGAACTGCTTTTCACCGAGAACGAGACAAACACGGAACGCATCCAGGGCATCCCGAACACCAGCCCCTACGTCAAGGACGGCATCAATGACTACGTTGTTTCCCGCAAGACCGCGGCGGTGAACCCCACCCGGACCGGAACGAAATCTTCGGCCTACTTCCCGTTGACCATTCCCGGCGGGGAGAGCCGGGTGATGCGGCTGCGGCTGAACGATACCCCTCCTTCAGGACCTGGTGCAGCCGGCGAGGACGCTCCTTTCGGAAGCCGGTTTGAGGAGATCTTGAGTGCCCGGAAGAAGGAAGCGGACGCGTTCTACGATAACATCACCCCTCCGCCGGTCAGTCCGGATGCGGCGAATGTGATGCGCCAGGCGCTTGCCGGCATGCTCTGGACGAAGCAGTATTACTTCTACGACCTGGACCGCTGGCTCCGTCAGCACGGGTCCAATATTGCTCTCGGCGACAAACGTCCTGTCCGCAACAACCAGTGGTTCCACATGTTCAATGCGGACATCATATCGATGCCGGATAAGTGGGAGTACCCCTGGTATGCTGCCTGGGATCTTGCGTTCCACCTGGCCGCCTTTGCGATGATTGATCCGGGCTTCGCCAAACAGCAGCTGGAGTTAATACTGCACGAACGCTACCTCCACCCCAACGGCCAGATCCCGGCCTACGAGTGGAACTTCAGCGACGTCAACCCCCCGGTGCACGCCTGGGCAGCCCTGTTCATCTACCGTGTCGAGCAGGAGGTCTTTGGTAGGGATGATCTCCGGTTCCTTGAAGCGGTATTCCAGAAGCTCCTGATGAACTTCACCTGGTGGGTGAACCGCAAGGACCGCTACGGCCGGAACGTCTTTGAAGGCGGGTTCCTGGGGCTCGATAACATCGGCGTCTTTGACCGCAGCGCAACAATCCCGTCGGGAGGCTACCTGGAACAGTCCGATGGAACCGCATGGATGGCGCTCTACTGCCAGAACATGCTGGAGATCGCTGTTACGCTTGCCGTTCATGATCCCGTCTACGAGGAGCTTGCCATCAAGTTCTACGAGCACTTCCTCTGGATCGCATCTGCGATGAACCGCATGGGCGAGAATCAGGAGGGGATGTGGGATGAGTGGGACGGGTTCTTCTACGACCTCCTGCACCTGCCTGACGGGAGCGCAACCCGCCTGAGGGTACGGACCCTCGTGGGGCTCCTCCCCCTCTGCTCGAGCACCGTCTTCCCATCGGAGGTGGCCAAAGAGATGCCTGTATTCCTTGAACGCGCACGTTGGTTCAGCCAGGCCCATCCTCTTCTCACCGCCAATATCACGTCGCCGGGTCGGCACGGGTTCCAGGGCCGCCGCCTCCTCTCCCTGGTGAATGAAGAGAGGCTGCGCCGGATCCTCTCAAGAATGCTGGACGAAAACGAGTTCCTGAGCGACTACGGGATCCGTTCCATCTCCCGTGCCCATGCCGAGGAGCCGTACACCTTTGTCCTGGACGGGCAGGAGTTCCGGGTCGAATACCTGCCGGGGGAGTCCAATTCGAATATGTTCGGCGGGAACTCAAACTGGCGGGGACCCATCTGGTTCCCGATGAACCTTCTGATCATCAGGAGCCTGCTCAACCTCTATGCATTCTACGGGAACAGTTTCACTATCGAGTGCCCCACCGGCTCGGACAGGTGGATGAACCTCTACGAGGTGAGCGAGGAGATCAAGAACCGGCTTGAACGTATCTTCCTCCGCGATGAGAATGGCCGGCGCCCGGTCTTCGGGGTCGCACCGAAATTCCAGGAGGACCCGCACTGGCGCGACTACATCCTCTTCTACGAGTATTTCCACGGCGACAGCGGCGCAGGGCTGGGCGCGAGCCACCAGACCGGGTGGACCGGACTCATCGCCCGGCTTATCCAGATGTATGCATATATGACGCCGGAGCAGCTCCTGAAACTGAGAGAAGGGCAGTTCAGTTACAGGAGAAGTGCGGCTGCTCCGAAGGCCGAGGAGGCCCCGCCAGTGGCACCGGCCCCCCGCTGAGGCGATCCGGGGCCCCACCCCCTGTTTTCATCTGAACTGCAGTTTTTATACGAGCCCGGTGCCACACATCAGCAGTTATACGGATCATATGGGGGAACTTTCATGCGACGAGGACGCCGTAGGGGTCAGATCATAGTCATACTGCTGATCGGCGCCATCGCCGTCCTCTATGCCCTCGATCTGGCGGGGAACAGACCGGGAGTGACGGAGCTTGCACCTGCGGAGGTGCGGGGGTACCAGGGGGAGCAGCTCTCCT
>NZ_DAQR01000067.1:23617-24722 GCF_002502935.1 Methanoculleus sp. UBA413 | reverse complement strand
TACAAAGACGCAAACGTGCCGCAACGGGTTATCCCGTACCACATCGTCGCAAAGGGTCTTGAACTCTCGACGACGAGCAGGGTGGTCTAGCCGGTATACCCGGCCCGGACCATTCCTGCTGCGGCAACCATATTCTTCAGTTTTCCAAACGCCGCATCCCGCGACTGCATCCGCAGGCCGCAGTCGGGGTCGATGAGCATGGCCTCAGGTGAGAAGACGTCGACCCCGGCCTCGATACGCTTTCGGATAGTCTCGACGCTCTCGACGCCCGGGTCTGCCGAGTCCACGCAGCCGTAGCCGATCATCCTGCCGCGCAGGTCCTTCTCCGAGAGCAGGTCGAGGTTCCCCGGGTTATTGGCGAACTCAAAGTCAAATATCGCGACGTTCGCCTGGAGGACGTCGTCAATGACCGCTGACAGACCCCCGCAGACGTGGAGGCAGACCGGGATCCTGAGCCGGGCGACGATCGCGTTCACCGCCTCAAGGCCAACGGCGATGTTTGCGGCTCCCGTGGAGAAGATAGGCTCATCGACCTGGAGAACCGTGACCCCGGCCGACTCCAGGTACGCCGCCTCGACCGCGAGCGCCTGGGCAAGGTCCAGGACCAGTTCGTCCTTGTTCCGGTAGAACGGAGTCTCGATCGCAAGACCGTGCGCAAGCGTGCTCGGACCGGTGAGGATCCCTTTCACCTTCGGGTGCCGGGAGAGGGCATATTTTGTATCCCCGACTGTGATGGGCTGCCGGGCAGGCTGGACCTTCCCGACGACCGAAGACCCCCGGATGCCGGGGAGGCGGGAGGTGAAGGCCCGGATCATGTCGCCCCGGACCTGACCGTCGGAGATGATATCGATCCCGGCCGCGACCTGGTCGGCGACCGCTACCTCCACCGCGTGTTTCAGCGGGTCCACGAGGGCAAAAATCCCCGAGCCTTTCACCACCGGGTAGCTCCCGACCACCGTGGTGGGCAGGAGTCTGCTCATCAGTCTCATGGAGTCAGTCTATGTCGGTCACGCGGAAAGAGTACCGCCTCGCGGATGTTCCCAAGACCGAGCATCGTCATCACCAGACGCTCGATACCGAGCCCCCACCCGGCGTGCGGGGGCAT
>NZ_DAQR01000067.1:21696-23612 GCF_002502935.1 Methanoculleus sp. UBA413 | reverse complement strand
CCGACCACCGTGGTGGGCAGGAGCCTGCTCATCAGTCTCATGGAGTCAGTCTATGTCGGTCACGCGGAAAGAGTACTGCCTCGCGGATGTTCCCAAGACCGAGCATCGTCATCACCAGGCGCTCGATACCGAGTCCCCACCCGGCGTGCGGGGGCATGCCGTAGCGGAACGCTTTTAAGTAGAACTCGAAGGCCTCGGGCGCAAGACCCTTCGCGCGGATCCGCTCCACCAGGAGGTCGTGATCGTGGATACGCTGGGCGCCGGAGGAGAGTTCCATCCTGGGGTGCATCAGGTCAAACGCCTTGCAGAGCTCGGGCTTATCAGGGTAGGGCATCGCGTAGTAGGGCCTGATCTCGGTCGGCCAGTCGACAACGAAGTAGTGCTGGCCGATCTCATCACCGATCGCCCGCTCGGCCGCCGGGGAGAGGTCGTCGCCGAAGGCGAGTTTCTCCTCGATGGTCGCATTCGCGATCTCGATCGCCTCAGCGTAGGGGATCCTCGGGAAGGGCTTCTCCGGGACCGCGAGGTCGACGCCCAGTTCCGCCAGGTGCTCGCCGCAGGTCTTCGCGACAGCCTCGTAGACGTAGACGATCAGGTCTTCGAGGAGTTCCATGACGTCGTTATGGTCGGCAAACGAAGCCTCCACGTCAAGCGACGTGGCCTCGTTGAGGTGCCGGACGGTGTTGTGCTCCTCGGCGCGGAAGATGGGGCCGATCTCAAAGACTTTCTCGAAACCCGCCGCCATCATCATCTGCTTGTAGAGCTGGGGGCTCTGGTTCATGAACGCCTCTTTCTCGAAGTAGGCGATCGGGAAGAGTTCGGTACCACCCTCGGTGGCGGCGGCGACGATCTTCGGGGTGGTGATATTGATGTAGCCCCGGGAGTGGAGGAACTCGGTCGCGGCACAGGTCACCACCGAGCGGATGGCAAAGATTGCGCGGACACGCGGTTTTCTCACGTCCAGGAACCGGGAGTCGATCCGGGTGTCCATCTCGGCAGGCACCTTCTCGGCAACATCGAGCGGGAGCGGGCTTTCTGCGACGCTGATGATCTCGAGTTCTTCAGGGACGATCTCGCGTCCCCCGGGTGCTTTCTCGATCGCTTTGACCTTGCCCTGGACCCTGACCACGGACTCCCGTGAGACGTCCCGGGCTGCCTCGACGATCTCGGCCGGGACTTTCTTCTTCGGGATGGTCACCTGGATGATGCCGGTCCGGTCGCGGATCAGGAAGAACGTCAGTCCTCCGAGATCGCGGACCTCGTGTACCCAGCCGATAATTTCAGCAGATTCGGATTCCGGGGTTACGGCCCGTATTGGTAGACGCATATTAAATACCTGGGTACAATGTGGGCCCCGGGAGGTATTTTGTTTTACGCTCCTGCCCTGGAAGGCGCTCTTCCGGTCGTCCGGAAGAGGCCGGAACCGGGCATCCGCGGGAAGAATCGTATGCGGCGCCGCGACTCCGCAAACCCCCACCCAGGGAGGGGCGGGCGCTTGGGTCTCTATCGTGCAAAAAAGATGGATGCCGGGGTTCTCAGAGGAAGACTGCCGCGGCGATGACTGTTGTCCAGCGGCCGTCCATGACCCCTTCCGCCGACTGGCAGGTATGGGTCGTGCTGATGATCCGGCCGCTGGCCTTGTAGATCTGTTCCCGCTCCTGCCATGCCCGGTCAGGATCGAACTCGATGCCGAGCGTGGTGGCGAGCATGGTTGCCGCGAGGTCTTCGGCGTACTCGCCCGAGACCTCTGCCGTCTCTCCGAAAGCATGGTGCTCGGAGAGGTAGCCGTAGGTGTTGCTCTCCTTCGGCATCGCGTGGCCTATGGCGGCAGAGACAAGCCTGCTCGGTTCATTGGTCTCATTCCGGGCCATGACGACGTAGACAATACTGCCTGGCGAGAGGTGCGTTAAGCCCTC
>NZ_DAQR01000067.1:0-21460 GCF_002502935.1 Methanoculleus sp. UBA413 | reverse complement strand
TCAAACGATGCCAGTTTGTCTTTGTGGATGCCCACACCCTTTGTAAAGAAACACTTGGTCGGAACGAACATTAAGGATCATTCTTATCGTTTGTGTTTTTTAAAATTTTCGGTTATAACAACCACAATTTAAGAATGGAGATAATTTTTCACCCGATTTTGCTATAGTTCTGAGAAAAATAGATAATTTTGAAAACAACCTAACAAATGAGGGGTTTTGGGGTACGCTCCGATTCCCGGCACCGGACAGGGTCCTGCAGGCCTGCCCCGGGAGAACGCCCTGAACCGGGATCGTTGCTATCTTCGGCGATATCAAAAATTATCCGGAAGTTCATGGCAGGGTGGCGCCACCCCGCCGGGGAGGGGTGGAGCGCACCGGGGGAGGGTACCCGGAGGAGGCGCTTGAGGTGTATCACGCCCATCGGACGAGGGCGCCCCGGGCCTTTATCGTCTCAAGCGCCTCCGCAAGTCCCGCTATCCCGGCACCCTCTTCCGCATCCGGCGGTGCGGCCGCTGCCTCCTGCCTGCGCATACTAAACCGGTCCAGTATCCCCATCGTTCCACCCTCAATCGATTCTGACGAATAGCGAGTATCAAGAGATGCGGTATAATTCTCCTGTTCTTCTTCTGAAGCCCTCAGAGCCGTCCATTGCCGTACCACACCCAGGGTGCCCTGTGAGCAACGCTTATATGGTATGGGGCATGATCCGGTGCGACCGGGAGTATGCCATCGACGCGTCACGGCACCCGGATTCCCACGCACGCCCACGCCGGCAGGAGATGGAGAGATGGAACCGGAGATGAAACCCACGGCGGTCGTGGACTGTATCGGGCTCTATTGCCCCATGCCGATCACGATGACAAAAGAGGCTATCGGGAAACTCGATATCGGCGAGGTGCTCATGGTCGAAGCCGACGACCCTGCCGCAGAGGAAGATATCAGGCGCTGGGCGAACCGGATGGGGCAGGAGATCGTGAAGTTCGAGAAGGATGACGGGATCATGAGGTTCTACATCAGGAAGGTGAAGTGAATGTACGCAGACAGGGTTGTAAACTGCATCGGCGCATGCCAGTCGCCCATGCTGACGATCGATGTGGAGATGAAGGTACTCGAGAAGGGGCAGGTCATGCAGGTGATGACCGATGATCCGGCCCTTGCAGAGACGGTCAGGGTCTGGGCCGGCGAGAACGGGCACATGATCGAGGAAGAGCACGTCGTCTCGGGCGTGACCACCCTCATCATGCGCAAGGAAGCGGCGGTAAAAGCGGCAGAACCCGGAACGTGAAGCATATGGCACGGATGCTCTACATCCAGACCAGCGGCACAGATACCCCGGAACGGCTGTATGCACCGTTTATCCTGGGGATGACGGCACGCGCGATGGATATGGATGTCGATATCTTCTTCATGATCAAGGGGGTGACGGTCGTCAAGAAAGGGGCCGCTGAGGAGATCAAGGTTGGGAACTTCCCGAAGGTCTCGGAGATCATGAACCAGGCGATCGCAGCGGGGGTGAAGATCTACATCTGCGAGCAGAGCACCCAGCTCTTCGGTATGGCACGGGGCGACTTCATCGAAGAGGGAAAGATCGTGGGCGCCATCACCCTAAACGACCTCGCCCTCGACGCCGACGCGGTCATCACGCTCTAGGGGTGACCCATGGAGGAGCGGATCTATCTCGACCACGCGGCGGCGATGCCGGTCCACCCGGGGGTCATCAGGTTCGGCAGGCAGTTCCTGGAGGAGTTCGCCGGGAACCCCTCGACGATCTACCAGGAAGGGCTCCAGGCGCAGGCGGCCGTTGCCGGGGCACGGGAGAAGGTCGCGGCGCTCGTCGGCGCTAAAGACCCCCCCTCGATCATATTCACCAGTGGAGCGACCGAGTCGAACAACATCGCCATCCGGGGCACCGCGCTCCGCAACGCCGGGAAGGAAAAGAGAGTCGTTGTGAGTGCCATAGAGCACATCTCAGTCCTGAACCCGGCAAAAGACCTCCAGAAGGGCGGGTTTACGCTCACGCAGGTCCCGGTCGACCACTATGGCGTACTCGACCTCGACGCCCTGGGTGCGGCGGTCACGCCCCGGACCGTTGTCACATCGGTCCACTACGCGAACAACGAGATCGGGACGATTGAGCCTATCCGGGAAGTGGCGGAGATCGTCCATGACCGGGGAGGGTACCTCCATGTGGATGCCACCGACGCCGCGGGGAGGATACCAATCGACGTGGAGCGTGACGGCATCGACCTCCTCACCCTCTCCTCGAACCAGCTCGGGGGGCCGACGGGGACCGGGGCGCTCTACATCCGGCCCGGCGTTCGGGTCCAGCCGGTCCTCGTCGGGGGCGGCCAGGAACGCGGTCTCCGGCCGGGGACCGAGAACGTCGTCGGGATCGCCTGCATGGGAGAGGCGGCCCGGCTCGCAGGGAAGGAGATGCCGGAGGAGATGAGAAGGCTTTCTGCGATCAGGGACCGGCTCATCACCGGGATCACCGGAATAGAGGATACCTACCTGACCGGCCACCCGAGAGAACGGCTCCCGCACCACGCCAGTTTCCGCTTCCCCCGGATCGAGGGCGAGAGCATCCAGCTTGCCATGAACATGCTCGGGATCGCCGTCGCCACCGGGTCGGCGTGCACATCCATGACGCTCGAGGCTTCCCACGTCCTCCTCGCCATCGGGCTCGCCCATGACGAGGCGCACGGGTCGATGGTCGCGACACTCGGACGCGGGAACACCCTGGACCAGGTGCCCCGGGTCGTCAACGCTGCCAGAGAAACAGTTAAGCGCCTGCGTGCTATTACACCACTGTAGGTAGAAGACCAATGGCAGACCAGATCGGATACAGCCAGAAAGTGATGGAGCACTTCATGAACCCGCACAACGTCGGGGTGATCGAGAATCCGGACGGTTACGGCAAAGTCGGCAACCCCGTCTGCGGAGACCTCATGGAGATCTTCATCAGGGTCAGGGAGAACGTCATCGAGGATATCAGGTTCCGGACGTTCGGGTGCGGGTCGGCGATCGCGACAAGCAGCATGGTGACCGACCTTGCCAAGGGAAAGACGCTTGAGGAGGCGCTGCAGATCACCCGTGACGACGTGGCGACCGAACTCGAGGGGCTGCCGCCCCGGAAGATGCACTGCTCAAACCTCGCGGCGGACGCGCTCCACGCGGCGATACGGGATTACCAGGAGAAAGAAAAGAAGGCGTGACGGTACCGGGGCAGTTCACCTTATCATGTGGGCCCCGGTGCAGATCGCCACCTCACGCGGAAGCACGCGCGAGACTGTAGCACCTCTCTATACCAAAACCTCACGCGAAGCCGCGAAGATCGCGAAGGAGGGCGTAACAATCCCACGGGCGTCAGAGCTTCGCGCGTGAGTTTTTCAGTGGGGGTAACGATCCGGCCTCACGCGGGTATCAGCGACCCCTCCCCCAACACCGGCCCGATACACTCAGTAGCCGTAGATCAGCGTCACAATACTTTTTGCGAGATCCAGGCTCTTCCCCCGGTAGACCATGAGGGTATCCAGGCGGAGCGCTCCCTCGATCTCGACCGGGTCCCTGGTATCCTGGATGAAGACATCCACAAAATCCTCGTAGAGACCGTAGGTCCCGACCGATGAGGGCTCTCTCCCGGAGGCCCGCATCAGGGCAGCCGCCGGGCCGCTGACCGGCGCATCGCCGATGAAGGGGCTGACTGCGATGACGCGCCTGTGCCGGCGGAGCGCCTCCCGCACCCCGGCACACTCGAGGATCGGCGATATGCTCGTGACCGGGTTGCTCGGCCCGATCACCACGGCATCGCTCGCCTCGATGGCCGCGATCACCTCCGGCGTCGCAACCGGCGGTTCCCGGGAGCGCCGGACCACGCCCTCGATCGCGAGAGCGCCCCGGTGCTTCACCCAGTACTCCTGGAAGTGCATCTCGCCTTGGCGCGTCTTAACGTAGGTCGTCACCGGAGAGTCTGTCATCGGGAGGACGGTCGCCCTGACACCCAGTCTCTCGCAGAGCGCCTTCGTCGCCTCGGTGAGCCGCATCCCGCCCCTGAGCATCTCTCCTCTCGCGACGTGCACCGCCCGGTCCCGGTCCCCGACAGCGATGAACTCCTCGATACCGAGCCTTGCCAGGAGGTCGTGGGTGATGTAGGTGTCATCGCGTATCCCCCACCACCGGTCGGTATTGAGGACCCCTGCAACGAGGTACATGACCGTGTCAACGTCAGGAGAGAGGTGGTTGCCGGAGAGCCAGATGTCCTCAGCCGTGTTGACGATGACCGCGATGTCCCGTTCCTCCAGCAGGTCCAGCATGCCGCGGAGGAGTTTGGGCGTGCCGGTGCCGCCCGAGAGGAAGGTGATCATGAATATTTAGCGTATCAAGCACATCCATATATGAATTTTGCCAATCGGGACTGGGGTCGGGACCGTCTCATCTTATGAAACCGCGTGGCGTATGACCGCCATGATGTCCCAGGCGAGCGATTCTGCCTGCCGGTCGTGCAGGAGGTGGGTCTCTAGGCGGAGCGATCCCTGGATCTCGTCGGGGTCGTGGAGGTCCTGGACAAAGACGTCGACGACGTCCCCGTAGAGCCGGAAGACCCCGCGTGATGTCGGTTTCTCGTCGACGGCATACATGAGCGCGGCATCCTTCGGGTCAGGCGCGGCGTCGCCGCTGAACGGCGAGACCGCGACCACGAACCGGTCGCTGAGGAGGTCACGCATGCCGGCGCAGTCGAGGATGGAGAGGATGCCCCGGGCAGGGTTGTCAGGCCCGATGATCACGGCGTCGCTCGCCTCGATCACCGCCCGGACCGCATCTGTCACCGGCGGCTCCCGGGCGGCCGGGATGAGTTCCCGCACCTCGGTATCGGCCGCGGCGCTCGTCCAGTACTCAAAGAGCGGCAGGCGTTCGGTCCCGGTATCGACGAGCACCCCGGCCTCAGTGTCGGTCACCGGGAGGACGGTCGCCCCGATGCTGAGCGCCCGGCACTGCGCCTGCACCGCCTCCGTCAGGGAAAGTCCCCGCCGGAGGAGGTTTGCCCTCGCGATCTGCACGGCCCGGGCACGGTCCCCGACGGGGAAGGGTTCGCCCCCCGCAACCTTCGGGAGGTAGTTGTGGGTGGCGTAGGTGTCCCCCCTGATCCCCCACCACCGGCCGGTATCAAGGATGCCTGCGAAGAGGAAGATGGCGGCATCGATATCAGGCGCGGAGTGGCTCCCCGAGACCCAGGAGTCCCCGGCGGTGCTCGCGACCACGGCGATATCGCTGTCGTGGAGGATCTGCCGGGAGCCCCTGATGAGCGCGAGGGTCCCGGTGCCGCCCGAGAGGAAGGTGATCATGGTTGAATGTCGTTGTATGTGGGGTGTCCAGGGGGTTAACTGTTTCATCATCCGCGGCGTCCTGGCCCTCTACGAGAATCCGGCTCTCCCTCCTCATCCCCGGACTCAGCCCCTCCGGTGATCGTAATCGCCATCGGGCTATACTGCCTCCCCGACCCGACATGGCTCTCGGCGGTCTGCGTTGCGGTGTTGGGTGGGGAGGAGGCCGTCTTCAGGGTCTTGATGCACCAGGAGCCGAGGGAGCAGCAATAGTCTCAATCCCATCTGGAGAAACTCATTTTCACAATTTGGCCGATACATTTATCTTGTTTCAGGAAAGCTCCTTACCATGAGCTCCTTTTCCGTGGAGACCCTTGATAGCAAGGGTAGAGAGGGAACACTCGAAATTGAGAGCATTAGTATTCCAACGCCCAACTACATTCCTACGCGGAATGAATTCTTCAATCTACAACATTCAGAATACGTAGAGAGAAAGAACTACAGCGATGTGGACATCGGTGTTCATGTGCAGTGGTTAGACGCAGAGAAAATCCACGAGATTAAGAGCGGTGGAGATGCATTTAACAAATACAAGTCGTACGTTCAAGGGAGACTGAAAGTTTTAGATGTCCCACTAAAAATGGTGCACTTTGACTTTGATAAGACTGTGACAGACCTTGACGCAACAACCCTGAAACTACTGTTAACTCTCCAAGCACAAATCGGTACAAATATCATCGAGATCCCAAACCTGGGACGGAAGGGTTGGAATTATCGGATGGCAGTAGAGAAAGCAGCAGAATGGAGATCCGGGAAGGAGATCGATGCACCGCTCATGGGAATTGCTTGCGAGCCTACCGATGTGTATACATTGAAGTCACAACTTGGTCAGGTCGACTGTATCGGAGTGAACCTACGAAGAAATAACTTCCCTCTCCTCTATGCGATAGAAGAGGAACTCAAGCCCCTCGATGATGTGTGGGTTCACGGCTTTGGGACCCCTAGGTCTTATCGACAAGTGAGGGGTGCTGGAACGCTCGGAGTTCTCGTGAACTCATTCGGCGTGGATACAGTGAGCAGTCAGGTGGCTCACCCGGGTACATCTCGACGGTTTGCTATTCAGCGGGAAAACATGACTGAAAGGGAGGTGCTTGAGTCCGCTCCAGGTACAAAATATTTTAGCGCACAGGACTACAGCACGACACGGTACGAGAGCATGATCGCAGAGCACGGGTCTGGCTTCTCACTTTCACATCTCTGCTCGTGCCCCGTGTGTGGAAGAAATACCCTGAAAAGCATTGTGTCAAAGGCCGATACCACATACCAAAATACAATCTCTCACGAGGTTCTGTCCCACCTCAAGGAAGCAAAGGCGTTCAAGCGGAAGATCGTCAACAATGAATCGTCTGAGTACCTTGCTTCCAAGGCATTCGCCCAGGCGTTAGCGAACAGAAGAAACGGGGATTAAGTCCCCACCATAATCATACTGGCTTTGAATCTGTCGGTGAGCTTCTCAATCTCTCCCTCCTCAAAAGATATCGTATTCTTGGGAGTTATGAGGATGTCAGTGAACTCACGCTGAAGGTGGAGTAACGTCTTTACAACCGCTTTATTCTCTATCGGCTTCTTGGGGATGAACTCGATCATCAGGATCTCTGCGTTATCGTTGACGTTCCGCTTGATGCTGCTTTTAATCTGATTGTAATAATTGCTGTTCAGCCTATCAGCATCAATCTTCCTCTTGATGATCTGGACCTTTTGAACTGCCATAGTGAGCTCTCTCCGGAATTATAGAGGATGTATGAATGCAACTATTATTTCGATCTTCCGATTATTACCGACAGTGCTTGCCATCCGAAGATCCAGATCTTTGCCCTAGGCACAGTAATTGCCATCCAACCAATTGTCACGCCCTCGGGCAGTCTTCTTGGCCAAGCTCACAACGCTTCTTGGTGATAACCATTATAAGAAATTTTACGGGAAAAAAGATAGCAATTTTATCATGTTTCCTAAGGTTCTTTATGTTAAAATACTTGCCCGGGCCTTTTATTCCCAGAACGGTCCTCTCCAAGATCGTCACTCGCCTGATTCTTTCTAAGTTCCCGGGCCGCTTTTTGAAATGCGGTTAGTCCCAACATTAGAACCATTAGCACAACGGTAGGCACCATTATAAGTGCTAACTCGGAACTTACCGGCATGAAATCCCTTCCAAGCGTTAGGAAGGTACATAGTAACGTTAACAATCCTGCCATTGATGCGATCAGTAAACTCGAAAGTTTTATCAGTTGACTCTGTTGGGAAAGTTTGATAGAGGGTGCTATTGTTGAAAGTTCTTCTAGTTCTGGTGTAAGAGGTATCTTCAGCGATATGATGGAGGTACAG
Source organism: Methanoculleus sp. UBA413 (assembly GCF_002502935.1). Classification (NCBI taxonomy): domain Archaea; kingdom Methanobacteriati; phylum Methanobacteriota; class Methanomicrobia; order Methanomicrobiales; family Methanomicrobiaceae; genus Methanoculleus; species Methanoculleus sp. UBA413. The sequence continues at coordinate 13,757 of NZ_DAQR01000067.1, read as the reverse complement.
TAACTCATCTTCGTGTTTACCGACAAAAAGTTAGAATCCATGACTTCCTTTACCAAAGCGTCAATAAACTGGTCAGGGGAATACATATCCTTTTGGTCAACGCCATGTTTTACCGAGTTCGCCGAGATTATTGACGATAGCATTTCAGGGGTTACATTAAACTTAAACTCGTCAGATATGATAGACCTTAGTGCATAAATGACATCTTTATTGGCTGTATCCACCTTCCGTAAGTACTCCTTATTCCCTCCCCATGACAGATACCGCTGGGCAATTAAATAAGCAACTATACTGCTGATGATACCTGCTCCTATGCCCGTAACCCATTGATTAGGGATTACCTCAGCGATTAGATCCATACCTATCGCTCCTTATATGGAGTAAGTTATCGGTCAATATATAACATCCCACAGGCGAATCGAACAGATAGATGTCTGAAGTGCTACAGATCCCTTTACCATGATCCTTGGGCAGTTTTGCCTCCCCAACCCGACCTAGTTCTCGGCGGTCTCCGCTGCGGTGCGGGCCGGGGTGCCCATCTACGGGGTCTGGGCGTACCGAGAGCTGGAGAGCAGTGTTCAGGGTGAACGATCATCTGCATCAGGAGTAACCGAGATTCGCTGCCGTGCAGAGGCTGCCACCAAATGACATATTTTAAAACTTCAACGTGGATCTAGAGATGTTCGAGGAGCGATTCCCCGGAATTTGAACCCTTTTAGTATTTTCAAATGTGGAGTGAGGGGATTGAACCCTCATTGCCGCTATCAGCACGGAGTGGGGTTAACTACATCCATGTCAGTTCGTAGACGTGAAGGAGGCGACCAAACCCTCCACCCAGAGCCAATAGCGGCCTCCATCGACTACGTTAGCGTACATAACATCCATTGTCATCACCAAAATGAACTCGATGATCGCCATTGTTATTACTGACAGTGGGGTAGCGCATCGGCACTCCACACGCGTAAAGGAATTATCTTCTCTCCATTTAAAATTATGCTGGGTAATTCCTCGGAGCCTCGCGATCTTTTTTGGCAACATTTATACCTACAGGAGCTGACGCCCCAATATGGCGCTCTGCCCCCTCCTCAAAGAAGAATGCCTCCGCGATGGGTGCGCATGGTGGGAACCAGTCGATAAAAAGTGTGCAGTCCTGCTGTTAGCCTATACGACAGATATAGAGGGTTTTCTTGAAAAGAAGTTGGACAAACTGTTCTAATATTAGATACTCCCCCTGAAATTCGGGTCTAAAAATTATTGGCAATTCTTACACGTTCTCGTCTTCCTCAATAACCCGGATGTCGTGATACAGCTCGGACAAACCGCCGCCCCGCATTTATCGCAGATCAAGGCATGGTTCACTCCGTACGGCCTCTGGCAGATTGGGCATTCGACCTCACAATCGGAACAGAGCGGCAGGTGGCACCCCCGACAGGTCTTACTCGCGTGCTCGTTGCAGAACGTTTTGCCGCAAGAACTACAGACCGAAGCGTGATCGCTACAGACCCACCTTCCGCAGACAGGACATTGTGAGATGTGCTCACTGCAATAGGCCTTGCCGCAAACCTCACAAACGGCAGTGGTTTCTTTCTTGACGTTGATGGCACCGAGTTTGAAGTGCTGCGGGCAATACTGGATGGTATTCTCAAGGACAGTCCCGGAGTGGGCGAAGACTTCTTTCGTGTAAATCGTGCCGAATGCGTTGAAATAGATCGTCCATTTTGGAACGAAGACTATTTCACTTTTAAAGAGTTTTATATCGCCCCTTCGCGGAACGAACTTCCTGTGTCTGATGTCCAGAACGGTATCCCCTTTTGCAGGGGTGTACGCCATGTCTTGGGTATTCCTTGCCGAGATATATTCAATGGCTGCTCTCTCTACCGCACGCTTGGTTACTTCGGGTTTCAGCTCGGTGATCTGATAGTCTGAACCGATAGTTATGGAGTATTCAGGCGAGGGCGAGGAGTTCATCACTTCATCGAAGGTTTTGAGCGTTTGAACATTATCGGCGCTCTGTTTCGAGGAACTCAGCGAGTTTAAAAAGGAACCGCCTTTCTCGGCCTGCCTGTTGAGCACCTTGCCGTCGAGCAGGTCGATGACAACCGTCCCGTCGTCGGAAAACCTGTGGAGTTTCTTGGTCGGATCGTAGACCTGAGCTTTGAAGGCATACGGCACCTTGACGTAGGGATGGAAGGTAAGCCGGGCACTGCTCACCTCGACCAAGTGTTTGTTTTGCAGCGGCAACGTCGTTACTGCGAGATAATCGGACTTGATGGACAGAGCGGATGTGAGCGTCAGCCGTTCTCCCTGCCGGCTGACCCTTCCGGCAGAGACGGCGAACCACTTTTCCATGATGTCTTGGTGACCGAGGGTCTCGATGTTCCTGCTCTCTGCGAAGTTCTGAGCGTCGAGCGTGAAGTCGTTGTAAGCGACGAAGACACCGCGCCAGCCCAGACCGAGGTCATCAAGTTTCTTGGAGAAATCCCGGATTTCTTTGATGCCGACTGCAGATGTAAAATTCTTGCACTCGATGGCAACCTGCTCATTCCTCCTCCTGGCAATGACATCGATCTCATTTGTATAGCCACCCTGTCCGGGCATCCTGACCCGCCGCTCAGTCTTATAGCCCTCCGCCTGGTAAATTGAATCGACGATCTCTTCCAGCTTCGTCCCGAGTTCGTAGACGTTCACAGACGGCTGCGTGGCGCCCTCTTCCGGGTATTCCTCTTCCGACCAGTCGATAGGCTTCGACCAGTCATCGTTCGCAGGGGGTGGGGTCCGGGTCTCGACAGCAGCATTGGGCACTGGCGTTCCCTGTGTTAGTCCGGTGCCGCATTCAGGGCAAAACTTTGCATTGATGTGCTGTAACGGCGTCCCGCACTCAGGACAGAACTTGGGCATAGTTATTCACATGATCTGACTTCCTATACATCTCCTTTAAGGTAACGAAATGATCTGAGGGACCTTAATTTCGAAAAGAAAGGCAAATTAACCCTGTTCTGAGGGGAGCTCTTCAAGGACCATTTGTATAACTAATTCTTTGAACTGCTCCGATCTGAAAAACTCCATCACCCTGCTTTCGAGAATGGGTATTGCCTTATCGATCACTCACCCTTCAACTTCGGTAGTGAGCCTCCCCCGGTTCTTTGCGATGGTGATTAACCCACGTATTGCATTGACATCGCTGGAGAACCCGTAGGCAATTTTGATCGATTCCGGGGCTGCACGCGTAGATTCATCTACCCGAACATTGATTTTCTCGGTCTTTCGCTGTTGGAACGTCCCGAACCGGCGCATGAGAGCTACAGGCCCCATAGAAGAACGGGGATCCGTGCAAGAGAAGATTATCTTGCAGTCAGCGCGCTTTCAAATACCTTTATCAGTTATCTCCCAAGAATCTTAACAGAACTGATGAAGATCATCAAAGACCCAGTCCACGGCTACGTCGAGGCCGACGAACTCGTGCTCAGGCTGCTCGACTCCGGGGAGGTCCAGCGGCTCCGCCACATAACCCAGCTTGGGTTTGCAAACCTGGTCTACCCCGGCGCAAACCATACCCGGTTCGAGCACTCGCTCGGGACGATGCACCTGGCTGGAATCATGTGCAGCAAACTCGGGCTTGACGCCGGCGAGACGAGGGTCGTCACCACGGCCGCCCTCCTCCACGACATCGGCCACGGCCCCTTCTCCCACGTCACCGAACCGGTGATGAAGGAGTTTGCCGGGCGGAGCCATCACCAGATCGAGGGGATCGTCGGGGAAGGAGCGATCGCCGGGATCCTCGAGGATGAGGGGCTCGACCCGGCCGAGGTCAGCGCCATTGTCTCAGGCGACCACCGCCTCGCGAGCATCATCCACGGGAGCCTGGACGTCGACCGGATGGACTACCTGATGCGGGACGCCCACTACACCGGCGTCCCCTACGGGACGGTCGACGCACACCGGCTCATCAGGTGCTCGGTCCTCGCCGGATCCGGGATCGCGCTGCACGAAGGCGGTATCAACGCCGCCGAGTCGCTCCTCATCGCCCGGACCCTGATGCGCCCGGCGATCTACTTCCACCACGTGAGCAGGATCGCGACAAGCATGTTCGTCCACGCGCTCAGGGAAGAGGTGCTGAACGTCCCGGGCGCGGATGCGCAGGAACTCGTGCGGATGGACGACGCCGCCTGCATGGAGCGGCTGAAACACTCGGCCCACCCGATCACCCGCGACCTCGCCTGCCGGGTCTACATCCGCGACCTCTACAAGCGGGCGCTCTACGTCGGCGGGGACCGGGTGAACGCCGCCGCCCTCCAGCAGGACCTTGGGCCGGCCCGGGAACGGGACCTGGCCATCGCCATCGCTGAGACCGCGGGGATCCCGGAAGAGGAGGTTCTCGTCGACATCCCCCCGCTCCCGACCGATCTCTCGATGGAGGTCCAGGTCAGGAACAGCCACACAATGGTGGATATCGAGGAGGTCTCGCCCCTCATCAACACCCTCAACGACACCCGGCGGCAGCAGTGGCGCCTTGGGGTCTACACCACCAGAGGGAACCGCCAGGCAGTGGAGCAGGCGGCGAACGAGGTCCTCCGGGTGAAGCGGGCGACAAAACAGGATAAACTCGTAGTGACGTAGCCATGAAGAAGGAATTTGTCGTCGGGGTCACGGGGGCAAGCGGAGTCATCTACGCCCGCCGCCTGCTTGAGGTGCTCTGTGACCGGGCACGGGTGCATATCGTAATATCGGACGTCGCCCGGCAGATCGCCGGGATCGAGGGCGTGGACCTTGAGGGGTTTGACGCCGTCTACGCCGAGAACAGCAACCTCGCTGCCGATATCGCGAGCGGTTCGTTTCGCTACGACGCGATGGCGATCGTGCCCTGCAGCATGAAGACGCTTGCGGCGGTCAGCAACGGGTTTGCCGATAACCTGATCGCCCGGTCGGCAGACGTCTGCCTCAAGGAGAAGCGGCCGCTCCTCCTCCTGATCCGGGAGATGCCGCTCTCCCGGATTCACTTAAAGAACATGCTTGCCGCCGACGAGGCGGGCGCGACCGTGATGGTCGCAAGCCCGCCCTTCTACCAGCACCCGGAGACGATCGACGACCTCGTCGATATGGTGGTGGCGCGGGTGCTCGACCACCTGGGGGTCGACCATACCCTGGGATCACGATGGAGTGGATAAGATTTGCGTGATTTTATAGCGACGATGCGGGAGCAGGGCAGGGTCGAGGATATCGAAGAGCCCCGCTCGACCGTCTATGAGGCTCCCCGTATGGCGAGCCGGACCGAGAAGATCCTCTTCTTCCACGACCTCGACGGTCACCGGGCGGTGATGAACCTGCTCGGCGACCGCAGGGCGCTTGCAGCGGCGCTCGGCGTCGGGGAGCGCGACCTTGTTCCCCACCTGGCGGCCGCGACCTACAACGGCCGCGTGAGAGATGCCGGGCAGTGCGAGAGCGGCGTCCCCGCCGACCTCTCCCGCATCCCGGTCATGAAGCACTACCCGGGGGACGCGGGCCGTTACTTCACGGCAGGAGTGGTCTTCTCGTGCTTTGACGGCGTCGAGAACGCCTCCATCCACCGGATGATGGTCCTCGACGACCACCGGGTGGTGGCCCGCCTGGTGGAGGGGCGGCACACCCATACGCTGCTCAAAGCAGCGCTTGCCCGGGGGGAGCGGCTCCCGGTCGCGGTCACGGTCGGGACCCACCCGCTCGTGACGTTTGCGACCTGCACCCGCGTCCCGCAGGGGAAAGAACTTGCCTACGCGGCCGAACTGATGGGCGGGGAACTCACTGTCAGGACCTGCGAGAACGGCGTCCGGGTCCCTGACGCCGAGATCGTGCTCGAAGGCTACATCGGGGCGGAGACGGCGAGCGAAGGACCGTTCGTCGATATCACCGGGACCTACGACCCCGTGCGCCAGCAGCCGGTGATCGAGTTTACCCGTATGTACTGCAAGGAAGACCCCATCTACCACGGCATCCTCCCTGCCGGCGATGAGCACAAACTCCTGATGGGCGCCCCGTATGAGCCGAAGATCTACCGCGCGGTCGGTGAGGTGACCGGGGTCAGAAACGTCCTCCTCACGAAGGGCGGCGCCGGCTACCTCCACGCGGTGGTGCAGATCCGCAAGAACACCCAGGGGGATGCCAGGAACGCCATCATGGCGGCGTTTGCGGCCCATACCTCCCTCAAGCACGTCGTGGTGGTGGACGAGGATATCGATATCTACGATCCCTACGACGTCGAGTACGCGATCGCGACAAGGGTTCGGGGCGATACCGACATCATGGTCATCCCCGGGGTACGGGGGTCGTCGCTTGACCCGATGCGGCTTGCTGACGGGACGAACGTGAAGGTCGGGGTCGATGCCACGATCGTTATGGGGAGGGAGGACGAATTTAAGAGAGCGGAGTGGCTGTAAGTTCATGTACCTGGATACGAGTGACGAGAAGGTGCTCGCCGGCGAGTTCGGCGAGACGGCGCAGAAGATGATGGAGATCCTGGTCGCGCTCGGGGAGGTCTACGAGGCCGAGAAACTGATCCCGATCACGAGCGCCCAGGTGAGCGGTGCGTCCTACAAGACCATCGGGAAGTGGGGGCTTGCCTGGCTGCAGAGCCTCGATGCCCGGGTGGCGGTCCCGACGGTCTTAAATCCGATCGGGATGCCGCAGGAGGGCTGGCGGGAGTTCGGGATCAAGGAGGAGTTTTCCCGCAACCAGGCCCTGGTCGTCGAGGCCTACCGGAAGCTCGGGATCAAACTCGAATGCACCTGCACCCCCTACTACCTCAATATTACAGAGTACGGGGAGCACCTGGCCTGGTCCGAGTCCTCAGCGGTCGCCTACGCAAACTCGGTCCTCGGTGCCCGGACGAACCGGGAGGGGGGGCCAAGCGCGCTTGCGGCGGCGATCATCGGAAAGACCCCCTACTACGGGCTGCATATCGTCGCGAACCGGCGGCCGCAGGTCGTCGTCGAGGTCGAGGAGGGCACAGGCCCGCGGGCCGACCACTGGGGGGCGATCGGGCATGTCGCCGGGAAGAAGGTGGGGAACCGGATCCCGATCTTTGAAGGGATCCGGCCGAACCGCGACCAGCTCAAGGCGCTCGGGGCCGCGATGGCGGCGACCGGCGCGGTTGCGCTCTTCCACGTCGATAAGATCACCCCCGAGGCCAGGGTCTTCTCGTTTAAGACCGACGACCTTGAGCGGGTGACGGTGACCCAGGACGAGGTCGAGGCTCTCTTTGCGGAGACTGAGGTCGAGGCGGTCGCGGTGGGCTGCCCCCACTGTTCGAGCGCCGAACTTGAGGAACTCGCAGGTCTCCTCAAGGGGAAGACGACGACAAAACCCTTCTACATCTTCGCGGCAGCGGGGGTTGCGAAGAAGAACCCGGACCACGTGGCCGCGATCGAGCGGAGCGGCGCCCGGGTGATCACGGACACCTGCATGGTCGTCTCGCCACGGATGGACGAGTTTGACTCGATCATGGTGGACTCGGGGAAGGCGCTTGCCTACGTTCCGGGGATGTGCGGGGCGCTTGCCAGGATCGGGACAAGGAAGGAGTGCGTCGAGGTCGCGACGGGGTGAGGGGGGGCTCCTCCACCCCTGTCGGTCACTCATCAGGCGGGGGCTTGCGAAGGTAGCGGAGGGGAAGCGATGGGGACTGGGACGGCTGGATCGCATTCTTCTTGCAGGCTGTTTGCGAACAGGCGGATGAGAACGGCAGGAGGGCGCTTGGCATCATCTCCCTCTACAACGAGATGAAGCAGGTCGTCCCTGAGATCACCCGGTTGTGAGTATTCTGGTACCACTAAACCAGTTTGTGTATATCCAAACCCCGATCCAATATCCACAACAGATTTTGTTGGTACCAGAATACCTACAAACTATAACCAGGATGGCGGTTGTGCGACGCCCATGACCCACAACAAATTTTGTGGGCCACAAAACGCATTCCATGTCCCACAAAAACGGTGGTGCGACACCGGCGACGCACAACGATCGGACCCGGACAACCGCCGGGCCCGCGGCTTGCGGCGCGGGGGTGGCGTGGATTGGGGCGGGGTACCCCGCCGGAGCATGGAGAACCGGTCCCGTTACCGGGGCCGCTCCCGCGTCTCAACCCGCTCAGTCGTCACGACCTCCGGCGGCGGGGTCTTTCGCGCCACAGCCTCCGCCTCTTCCCTGCTCGGCGGTTCCGTCGTGGGCCGGCCTGACCGGATCAGGTCCCAGTCTGCTTCCCGGGGCCAGTTATCCTCGGAGAAGCCGGACGCTTCGTCCAGCCGCCGCTTGTCGATGTTTACAACGAAGACATCGTTCCCCGGGTGGTAGGCAAGCGCCTCAGGAGGGATGGCAAACCTCTTTGCTCCCATGCCGAGCACGCCCCCGTACTTGAGCACCATATACTCCACCCGACCCACCGGGAACGCGAGCCGCACATCCGAGATCTCTCCAATGTCGTCCCCCTCAGGGTTGACCACTTTCTTATCCAGGGCATCATCCGCCGACATGAACCACTCCTCGCCGGTGGTCCGTGTCCTGTGCTCCATAATGACCTCTGATCTTCCTTCTGGCATCCTGCTCATCTCCAGTATCTATCGCTTTGGGGTGTGCCCCGGGGGGCAGAGAGTACCATGACTACTTAATGATTGTCCTGGAGTCGGCAGGGTTCGGGTCGCAACGGGTGGACCGGGAGGCGGCGGACGGAGCCCCGGGGAACAAATGGATGGAGTTATCTACCAGGGGGTCTATCCCACTCTTATGGGGCGTACTGTCAGGCTGGATCTCACCGCGGTCCTCGAGGCGACGGGCGAGCTGAAGCACTTCCTCGACCTGGGTAGCGCCTGCCTGCAGGCGGAAGAACCTCCGTCGCAGGAAGCATCCGAAGCGTTGATCTTTGGGCTGGCCGATGAGCTTGAGGACCACCTGCAGGCGATGCGTGCCGCGCAGGGGTCCGCGACCATCGATGACCTGAGGGTCTGGACCCGGGCCTGGATCGAGAAGCGGCGGGAGGCGTTCCCGGAAGAGGCACCGCGGGAGTAGGCGCAGGCACCCTGGACCACCTTACGAGAGGCGAGGCGCCGGCCCGCTACAACCGAAGGTTTTTCTCTACTGCCCACCACCGGGGCTCCGATGCCTCACTTCGACCTCTACTTCAAGACCGAAGCGTTGCGGCAGAGGCTTGAGCCGCACCTCCAGCTCATCCCGCCGTTCTTCGAGTTCACGGTCCAGACGGGCGCGCCGGAGGTCCGCTACTTCGACCAGAAGGATCCGATGTGGAAGGGCTTTCCCTTCCCGGTGCCGGCAGGGACGGTCTACGTCTTTGACGACGCGATCCCTGCCCGGGCACTCGGGGGCGGGATGGATATGCGGGCGAGCGTCCGGGTCACGCGCGAGGACAGGGATGACGAGGCGATCATCCTCCGCATCTGGCACGAGATCCTGCACGCGATCGGGCAGCCGGCGGACGACATGGCCCGGTTGGCGGGCGAGTGGCAGAGCATCTCCGAGCGGCTCATGTGGACGGCCTGGCAATCGCTCGCCCGGCCGGTGGATGTGCCGTTCTGGCACCGGAAGTTCTATGTCTGGCTGACGGAGCGGGCGGCGAGGGGGAGGCGGGCCTGAGTTCTGCAGGATCATCGAAGTCTGAGATACCTGCGATCATCTGCAGAGGCATGGCCCGGCGGTCTGTCCCGGGAGGCCAAACTGAGGCCCATCATCGAGTGAGAAATTTTTTCCACTCTTTGTCCAGAAAATAAAATTTTTCTCACCTGCCGGGCGCTGCAGTCGTTGCGGAATACCCGGCCGACCTCAACGTAGACGTCGCATTTAGTATATAATAAATAGGATTACGTAAATCACATAATTATTTCATTTTGGAAAAATCGTTAATCCTAGTTAATGCATGTTCCGGTTTGATAGAGAAATCTTATTTCCCTGGTGGTGAACCACAATGACCGAGACCGACAAACTAAACGAAATTCTGGGTAAATGCAGAGATGCCGCATCTGTTGCCGCCGATAAGGCGGCCGGGATGGTCAATTCTGCATCAGCCAGTGTTTCAGCGGGTGTCAACGAGATGCGTGAACAATCGGCGTCTACTTCGCGTACGGGTGCGGATGGCGGCAGCTATTCTCAGGACGGGGATTCCTGCGCAACAGTGGAGGCGGGCGAATGTATCCTCTCAGGTGAGTTATCCGTATCCGATGCGGCGGATGATGCACCAAAGAGAAGGGTAACCCATTCTCCGGCCGGGGTTGTGAAAGCGTGCGCGCGAAAGAGGATCGAGGGGTTCAAAAGCAGTTTGCACGACCGAAAACTGCTGATAGCCGCAGGAACCATGGCTCTTGTCTGGCTGGTTCTCTCCATACTTCCGGCCGTGGGGTTCAATCCTCCTCCCGTGCAGTCCCTCTCCTTCCTGACCTTTGCGCAGGGAGGACTGACCGGGGGTGTGCCCGGATTTATCGGCGGTCTTATCGGAAAAGGCCTGATCGCCTACTTCGTGACGCTGCTCATCGTCGGGGGAATCTCCGGTGATAGTATCGTCTCAAGCATCCGTTCTCTTTTTGCACAATTTTCCGGGAATACATGGGATCTCGCGTCGATATCCCCCCTTCTTATCGGCGGCGGGGCGGCCCTCTTCGTCTACAACTTCCTTGCAGGAACATCGACGATCCTGAACTGCATGGTAGGAGTCGTGGCGTTCATCATCGCGGCCCGTGCGCTGGCAAACCGGTCGGGCTGCGCGAGGCAGGTCTTTGCCTCAGTCTTTGCGAGAGACGGCAGCGTCGACTCCGGACTGCTTACAAAGGTGATGGCAGGATGGGCGGGAGGGTTTGCTCTCGGCGTCGTCCTCTCCGTGTTTGGAGGATACATCTGCTACACTGTTGGATTCATCCTCCTGGTGGCCGGTGTTGTTCTCATGCTTGCCGTTGAGAGGAAAGCAGGAGGTGTCCCGGCATGAGGTTGACAGCGAAACTGCTGGTCGTAATCCTTGCAGTCTTCTTCCTTACCGGAACTGCGGCTGCGAGCTACTCGCTCACTGATACCAACAACTACGACTACAAACTGGCGAGCAAATACGTCCACAGCATGGAAGGCGACGAATTCGTCGTCGAGATGCCGATCGGCGTCTACAAGAAAGGGACGGACAACCTTCTTGCAACCGAAAACACGCTGCTGATCATCGGCAACCTCGGGAAGGTAGATCCCGAGGCAGAACGGCTTGTCTTAACCGAGATTCCCACGGAGGTTTATAGTTACACCTACCAGGGCACCACAGGCAGCGAAACCAGACAGCTTACAGGAAAAGTCACCGCCGGCCGCTACATGTTCACCGAGTTTGGTATCAACCAGAAGTACAAGACGGTGGGTGAGTATGCCGCCTACGTAAAGACCGTTCTGGAAAAATCGGTTGAGACTTCCAGCGCAACGATCGAGTACGTGGATACAACCATAAACGGACACCGCGTCGTCGGTGTGCGCGAGTTGACGGACGACCTCAACTGGGCGGCCGGCGGCAACGTCGCGGATAATCACCTGGAGAACACGTTCACCTACTACGTGATCCGTGAGGACTTCTACCCGGCGGGCTCGGGGCTTGCTTACTTCAAGATACGAGGCCATGTCGGCCTCAAGCATGACAATGGCAGGAGTTTGACGTATGATCCGTATCCCTCGGAGAGCCAGGTGGGTGTGGCACGAACCGAGATGAAGAAGGCGTACCAGGAAGCGAACAAGGTCGTGGACTCGGTGATCGCCGATGCGGCGAACGCAAAAGCAAAACTCATCGTCGGAACCTATGACGAGGTCTTCGGCGGCTACGGCGGCGGCATCTTCTCCATCGATACTCCGGGCGGGGGTGCCGGCGAGAGCGATTACGGCATACCGCTTGCGGTTGTGACCGGGATCTTCTCTGCAGGAGCCGCGGTTGCGGGCGCTGCAGCGGCGGCCGGCGGCGGCAAAGGCGGCAGCGAGACGGAGCGTACCAGCACTTACAGGATGAGAATCCGCAAAGACTTCGGCGATTACATCGTCTGCGGGAAGAGCCCCGAGACACTCTACGCCCAGATGGTCGAGATCACCGCGGAAGGCGAGACGATTGAGAGAGACGACCTCACCGCAACGCTCTCGATAACCTCCGGCGGCGGGCTCCGGGTCGAGGACCAGACGCTCGCCGGCAGTTACATGGGAGCGTTCGTATCTGCGGACGAGAACGAACTCGCGGAGGATGGCATCGTCAAGGTGGCCTACGAAGGAAAGGGCGGGTCGTTCACGAACAACATCCACTTCCGGATCATCGGCGAGCCGAGAGTCACGTTCCCCGAGCAGGGGGAGGCCATGGACCTGCGCTTAAACGTCCTCTACGGCGACGGCAAGACCTACGACGTCGAGGTCGAACTCGTCGACTTCATAGAGCCGCCAAAGGAGGTCAGGATCACTCAGACCGACGAAGCGCCGTTCACGAGCTCCCTAGAGAAGATCGACGATACGCACTACATCGCAAAGATCGTCAACACGAGCCCGCTGCCCGAGAAGGGAGTGCCGGTGACGAGATACGGTGCCAGGGTCATCGCCACCTGCGAGGATGACGAGGTCGTTGAAGAAGCGTTCACGGTGATCTTCTACCCCGAGGGCATCAGCGTCACCGACGTCGTCTACGACAAGGAGAGGCACGCCCAGTTTGCGGCCTACGACGATCTTGACACGGAAGAGGACGACGTTGCAGCGACTGGGTTTATCGTGAACCTCGCCGTCAGGGTGACCGAGAACGGGAAGGAAGTGGTGAAACTCCTGGACGGGACGGAGTATACGCCCGAGTTCGGCGAGCTGAAAGGAACCGACCCGAGGACGGAGGTACTTGCCTCGAGGTTCAAGTATACCATCGAGAAGAAGCCGGACAACACCAACAAGGCCTACAAGTTCGTCCCCGCCCGGCAGATCGGTGAGGACGAGAAGAACCCGTACTTCCTGGAACTCCCGATCACCTGCGAGTACGGCGACGAGACCTACGAACTCGATCTCCCCATCCGCCTCATCGGCGATAAACTCGGGGTGCGCAAGGACCGCGAGACCGAACTCGCCAACTTAAAGGAGAGGATCCGGAAGTTCGGCATCAATCCCGATACCGCCCGGTTCCTGCGGGAGAACGTACACGAACTCTCCGCTGCAGAGATACGCCTGCTCAGCAAGAAGATCGTCTACGACTCGATCGTGTATTACACCCAGGAGTCGGCGGACTTCATGGAGACCGCCGACACCATGGACAGCTGGATCAACTATCTCTCCATCGTGAAGTGGTTCGGCGACCAGGCGTTCTCGTACCTCATGACCATCTACACGGGGCCTGCGGGAGAGGCGATCATCACCCCGACAAAGGAGCTCACCGTCGAGTTGATCGGCGAGCTCTCGGCCGACCTCTTCATGGGCAACGGGGTGAACTGGGACGAGATCAAGGTCGGTGTGCACATCTCCGAGATGATCGAGAACTACACCAAGTCGTGCTTTGAGGATCTCGGGAAGGCGAACCCGAAGAAGCTCGCCCAGGTGATCGCGGGGCTCTGCGTCTTCAACCTGGTGCGCCACTACACCTTCGACCTGGACGAGAACGGCAAACGCAGCCTGTACAACGCGATCATCTCGTCGTTCTCCGACATCTCGCTCGAGTTCTTCTCGAACAAGTTCGGCGAGTTCCTCAAGGGCAAACTCAACGACCCGAGTTCGAGCATCTCCAAGCTCCTGGACTCGTCGGCGGTCAAGATGCTCGAGGA
>NZ_DAQR01000020.1:0-25423 GCF_002502935.1 Methanoculleus sp. UBA413 | reverse complement strand
GGGGCCATTGCAGCAACCTGACAGGCAAGCAGCAGCACCAGCAGGCAGCCTGCCAGCAATCTTATCGATCTTCTCATTCGCTCGACCTCGGGCAGGCTATGGGTATTCGGGGTATATCAGGTTTTTTAGATCCGAGGGATTTGTCACCGGCCTTTGATCCGGTCCTTCGTCTCGCCGCCAGGATGAATCTCGAATTCAACGACGAATGGGCGTAGAGCATCTCCTACACTGGAGTCTTGTCGGCAGGGGCTTATTCATGAGGTTGTCCCGGGACTCTTCTGCCGGGAGGGGGACATCCCGTTGGCGCTAACTTACCATAGGTGCAATGCATTCCTGTTGATGCCGGTGAGGTTCAACCTACCCGGGTCCGGGTTTCTCCGGCGAGCCCCTCCCCGCAGAGGGTGATACCTGAAACCCCCACCCCGCCCCCGGGGTCAGTGCGTGGCGAAGAGCCCCCATGATGAATTCCCGGCCCCGGGCTCACGAAGCAGCCCAGGGATACGGCAGGTGCTCAGGGAGAGCCGCTCCTCCCTGGTTTGTCATACATCACAGGGCTTGAAATTGCCGCTGCATACAACGTAGGAGTTCCCATCGCTTCCTCTGGTCAACCGGTAGTACGTGGTCTTGTAGTAGAGATTCGTCTCGACCGGATTCACATAGACGTACTCCACCCATCCGGTGCCGTTCTCCTGCGCACCGGCAACAATTTCGTCACGGAACGGTTTACCGGTGACGTCCGTCTTGCCCTTGAAGTTCATGCTGACGAGCTGAATGTTGTCCGCATGAGCAACCATGGTCACGTTTGTGTCATAGACAAAGACGTAGAGTGCCGGGTTCTTGGGGTCGCGATACGGTGCTTCGCCTGCGTTGATGCGCCGGAAGGTATCCGGGGCGTTCTTCTCGATTGCTGCGGCGGTCGTATTCACAAGCGCGATCACCGCTTCATCGGTAAATGTCTGCCGGACGCAACCGACTCCGAGATACCGGTAGATGATCCGCTCATACTCGCTGACTCCCTGCTCATCCTTCTGGTTCCGCACCAGGTTGAGGGCCTGCTGGAAAGTGTTGACCAGCGTGTCCGGGACATCTTTGCTGAAGATATAGTAGAAATCGTTCTCGCTCAGGGTGTAGACGACCTCGTAGGCATCGGGATCCACTCCAGACCGTAGCATCTGATGCCGCCCGGCGAGATCCCCGGTTGCCCACAGGTCGATCCGCCCCTCCTCCAGCATCCGGAGGAGGTCTTCGGGGGTCTGTCCGGGGACGAGACGGGAGGCATTCACGCCAAGACCGGTGAGGAGGTCGTTCTCGATGGAATCGTTAACTGCACCGATCCGGTACCGGTTCAGGTCCTCCGGGGAGGCGATGGCGATATTCCTGCTCATCGGCGCAAAGAGGACGAACCTGGCTCTGGTGAACGGCCCGGCCCACTTGTAGAGGGGCTCACGTTCGGGTTTGCGAACGATTGCGAAGAGCACGGTACTGGTGTTCTTCTGCGCTGCCTGGAATCCTTCCGCCAGGGGAACAATGCGGACATCCGCCCGTGTGCGGTTCACGCCGACCTTCTCAAAGACCACCTCGAGGATATCGACGGAGATGCCGGTGACGTTCCCACCCTCCTGATAGTTGAAAGGAGCCCACTCTTCGGTCAGGTAGTTGAGTTGGGCAAGGCCGATCGATGGGATGTACCGCCCGACGATCCGCTCGTAGGTGCTGACGCCCGCCGTGTCTTCTTCGCATTTGAGGGCGTCAAGGGCCTGCTGGAAGGACCGAACTCTCGAGTCCGGGATATCCTTGCTGAATGCATAGTAGATGCTGGTCTCCTGGAGCGTGTAGGCGACCCTGTAGGTGTATGCGTTGCCCATTTCCTGCTCTGCGAGATACCTGCCGGCGGTCTCAGGGTAGCACCAGAGGTCAATCTCGTCACCCTCAAGTCCGGTGATGATCGCTGATGCATTGGTCTCCTCTACGACCTGGCTCCGGTTCACCCCGAGAGCAAGCAGCTGCTGGATGGCACTATCGTTGGCAACTACCCCGATCCGGTACTGGTTCAGGTCGTCGGGGCCGGTGACGGTGATTGCCCGGTCACGCCCGGCAAACAGGACGTATCTGTCTGAATAGATGGGCCCGACCCACTTGAAGGAGTGCTCCCGCTCAGGAGTTCTTGCCGTAGGGAAGAGCACCGTCGCATTCCTGGTCAGGGCTGCCTGGTAGCCCTCGGTCCAGGAGACCAGGTTCACCTCCTCGCGGGAGACCTCGTCCCCCATCCTCCCGGTGATCGCCTCGAGTAGATCGACGGAGAGCCCCTGCAGGGTTCCGTTCTCCACGTAACTATACGGGGGAAGGTCTTCGGTGTAGTACGTCAGGTTGCCCGGCCCTGTGGTGCTGCTCATGTCTGCGGATGCAGCTTCGCTTTCCTGGGTGCATCCCGCGGCCAGAACCAGTGCTCCAATCAACACTGCAGCAAGGAATAGATACCTATGCCGTAGAGATAGCGACATGGGCGGCTATCTACGGTCAGGGTATACATAAACTGCTCCTCTGCCCCCTCATAAACGGCCCGCTGTTAGCCCAAAAGTGTGTTACCATTGAGTTCGCTCCAAATTTATCGGCCCTTTTAGATAGGGGGGTGTCCTGGAACTCTTCTGCCGGGAGGGGGCGGGTCCCATAGGCGTTAACTTACCCGATGGGTGTAATGAATTCTTGTTGATACCGGCAAGTACCCGGCAATCGGCGAGTTCTCATCTATGCCCTAAGGCTGTCCGTTTCCCATGAGATTCCCATGATCACTATCGTTTCCAGAGGAGGAGGACTATTGCCGCACACCACCGGAATCGTGTGGCTGATATCCCATCAAATCAGCCATATTTCACCGAGTAGGGCATTATCCTCTCGAATCCTCATCGCTAAAGTTAGCGCATATGGGGGTCTCCCCCTCCCCGCACGAGCCGGAGCCGGGGCACGATGGAACAGAGCCGGGGAGCTTCCCCGTCGCCAAACCGGGGCGGTTTTCATGGGGAATTTTGGCTGAAATAGCCCACTAGAAAGATGCTTGGTCCTCAGACTCAGAGGAAAATGGCAAGTGATATAATGTTTATCTGAGCATAAAATCTATATTATCGCCTCTGGTGACGCTTGATGAGTAAATGCAACCTTCCTACCCCAGATGGCCCTGATCCAGATGAGGGAGGTGCTATTTTTCTTGGATGGCTAAAGAAGCGTGGCGGCATGAGGAGGATACAGGATTGTCAGCGAAAATGCAAAGAAAACGGCTTTGAAGCGAGAGATTTTATCAATGCAATGGGACAGGAACGCATTTGTTTATACCGCGCCGGTGGAGGCGATAAAGTCATTAAACTTGAGGATCTGGTGTGGGCAGATCAATGGATGACATATTATGACCTTGAGGTGCCTCACCACCGGCACTGGACCAGACTGAAAAAATAGATCCTGAAACAGAAGTTTTTTTTACTACCATTACTACTAGTTAGTAGTGATAGCAGCACTACCAATGTAACTGCATAAGGGAGGGATGTTTATGTCCGGGAAGAAACTGCCGAAACTTCCTGAAGAACTCGAAGAATACCTGAACAAACCATATGGCGGCCTTTTTGGGAATACAGTACTCGCTCAGGTCGTTGAGGAGATCATCGCTGATCCGACGATGGATTACCGGCCCAGGTACCTTGAGGAGATGACGGGCAAGAGGCCCCCCAGCATCAGAGAGGCACTTAAGACTCTCGTCAGACTCGGACTGATCGAGAACATATCAAGCGATGTACAACACCCCGTCTATCGGGTCGTTGTTGAGTCGAAGAAGTTCGTCGCGCTCTCTCTGTTGGCGTACGCCGTCATCGACGACCGGGACGGCACGGACTGCATGGACACGGCCATCCAGGACTACTACAACAGCTCTCTCAGGGCGAAGGTAGAACCGCTTGCAATTGCGATGAACTATACCGGAAAATGGACTATTGGAGGAGAATACTCTGAACGAGACACAGATTCAGGGTATGTGACCTTCGCAGCGGGAGCGTAACCATGGAAGAGGAGAAGAAGGGGAAGGACGGAGCAACCGTTATCGATCTCAGAGAACTCTATCAATTCGAGCCCGGAGAACTGCAGCCGGACATCACGCACAGTTCCTACTCAAACCTTGCATACGTCCAGGTAACGCACAGAGATGTTTTCATCGATTTCCTGGAGATGCCCGGTATCCGCCGGGATGACAGGATGCGCGTAAACGGAACACGCGTCTATATGTCACACGCTGCCGCGCAGAAACTCGCTGAAGCGTTGAGCGGGATCCTTGATAAGGTGTACAAAGAGGAAGGCATGGAGAAGTACGTACCCGAGAGCCTGACGGGGACGGCGCTTTCAACGAAAGTTAAACGGAAGCAGGAAGATAGGACCATATAGATGCCGTACGTCATCAATTGAGCGGTAGATGCACTCAAGAATTACTTTTTTATTTTCAAACTGCACGTATTCGTGCATGTATTTATAGAGTGGAAAAAAGTGATCTCTTCATCGAGACGAGTGATACTAAGACCGTAGCAGAGACCGTCGCCGGGGTTCAGGCCGGGCTCGACCGCGAGATCTCGCCGCTCATCCTCACGCCCGGCGGGTTCCGGTCCCTGAAAACCGCTGACCCGGCTCTCTACGGGCGCATTTTGGCAGGAAAGGTTCTGATCGAGGAGTGCAGTGAAGTACCGGTTTGAGCAGTGCCTACAACGGGGAAAGACCGTCCGCATCCCGGTCGACCGCGAACAGGTTGTGAAAGAACTGCGGGAAGCGGAACAGGACCTGGCTGCTGCAGAGCATTCTTTCACAGAGGGGAACATAAAGTGGGCAATCATCCAGGGCTACTATGCACAGTTTCACGCCCTACGTGCCCCCCATCTTCTCCGGGGGATACCGGGAAAGTGGAGGCGCAGATTACGGATGCGTTTACTCTAGAGGCGATGCATGCGATGTGTTGGCATCAGCGGGTGAGGTCATAGGTCAGATCCTGGTGATGCTCGATTGAGCGAGGGGAAGGGCGGCAGATGAAACCCCTGTCGACCTGCACCATTACATCTCCGTCCAGGTTGGAACAGATAAGGCCTCTGACTTACCGTCTTTATGAGGGGCACTACCAGCAGAAAGGGGGTGCACCCTTCCCCCGCACAACCCCCGACGCGTAGCAGAACAGTGCCATCTCCACATCAGCCGCGGCCCAGATACCCTCACTCCGGAGGCCCGCACCGACAAACCGCTCCGGGTGTGGGCAGCAGACCTCCTCACGGTTGAGCCGGCGGGCAATCGCCTGCAGGATCTTGGTCCAGGTCCCGTACTCCCCAGGCCATCCCGGCTGCGTGGCCGGGATCGCCCACCGGTCGCCGAACGGCGAGGCGGTCAAGTCCAGCAGGGGATACCGCTGCTTCTCAGGGTCGCCGCGGCCGAAGACACGCACCAGCCGGGTGTCGATCGCCCCAAAGACCTGCGGAACGGCGAACCGGAGCAACTTACTCGCATATGTCGGCCCGAATCCCCGGATCTGCCCCTCGACGATCCCGATGGTATTCACGGGCGCGCGCATCAGCCAGTATGCCGGGGAGTCGCCGAAGTAGAGAGCGATGGAGAGCCGGTCGGCACAGTCGATCCGGTCCCGGTTCGGGATGCCGCCCCAGCAGGCGATCTTCTGCACGTGTTCAAGCCCCAACGTCTGGTCTCTGGCGGCGGCCGTTACCTCCTGCTCAAGACTGAAGATATCAGGAAACCCCTTCTCCCAGGTGTCGTTCTTCCATGCGTACCCCCGGTAGAGGGCCGGAAAGTCGAGATCGCTGAGCAGCCGGTCGATCTGCTCCTGCCGGTGCTTCTCCACACCCCTCACCCCGGCACCGGGTGCACACCCTGGTCAACCCTGCCGATCTTCTCCACCCTCCGGGGGAACTTCAGACGGTAGTCAACCGCCAGCGGCCGCGTCAGCCGGTCATCGATATTCTCTCCCAGATAGCCCTTGACGTACTCATCGACCCGGGCAGTGAACCGGACGGCATCGCCGCGGCGGAACTCTCCGGCCGCGGCGAACCCGGCGGTGTAGTTGATCCAGGTGTGATCGGCCAGCAGTCGGCCGGAGAGATCGCGGACGTGCCTGAGCAGGATGGTCTTTCCGCTGCACCCCCTGCCCCTGTAAGTTCCGTACTGCCAGAAGACGGCGGTCAGTGTGACCCTTCGCCCGGCAAGCCCCTGGAGATTGGTTCTCATGTTCTGATACCTCCTGATGAATAGTGTATACCAGGACCGAAACATTAACAACTTCACGTGAATTTAGTGAATAGTGTGAACACAATGAACAACCAGCTCCTCGCCGGGGGCCTGCGTGACGTCGTCCATATCATCCCGCTCGGCCACGAGATCGACCGGGCGGTGGCGCCGTTCACGAAGAACAAGGCCGACCGCGCCTACATCCTCGCCATCCCACCCGACGCCGACCTCGATCCCGGGATGGTCAAAAAACAGCATTACTTTGTCGGCCGGGTGACCGGGAGACTGCAGGAACTCGGGATTGCCGTGACGTTCGTCCCGGTCGCGATGTTCGATATCCTGGATGTCTTGAAAGTGGTCTCGTTCCTTATCCGCACCGAGAAGGAGGCCGGGAACGCCGTCTATGTCAACATGTCCTCCTGCGGCCGGAAGACCTCGGTCGCGGTGACGCTCGCCGCGATGGTGCACGAGGTCCCGCTCTACTACGTCAGCGCCGACCGCTATGCGACGGGCGGCGGCGAGGAGGAGTGCGAGCACGGCCTCTCGATCGTTGAGAACGTCAGGACCGAGGTCTTCCAGCACTTCCGGGTCATGATGCCGAAGCCTGAGAACGTCATGCTCCTCGTCGAGCTCCTCCAGCGCAAGGAGAGCGGCGGCGACGGGATGACGAGCGAGGAGATCATCGGGTTCTTCCACAGCATCGGGGTCCACGGCTACGAGGAGGAGAAACTGCACACGGCCGAGCGTGACGCGTATCTGCGGGCCAAAAAGAAGCGGGCGCTCTTAAACCGGATGAACCGCGGCTACCTCAGGGAACTCGAAGAGCAGGGGTATGTGGAGCGGCAGTGGCAGGGCCGGAACTTCTCGATCCAGGTCACGAAGGCGGGGGAGCATATTGCGTGCGTGAGTGGGTTGATTCCTGGTTCGGGGGTGGAGTGTAAGATTTCGCGATGCCTCATAGCGTAAAAGAGATGGTGACGCGGTTACAGCAATTTGCAGGTTAATGAGAGATGATAGCTGTCATAGGCCGATGTGCGGTTTCGCCAGTGCGAGAGTGGATCTAGCGATTGTCCCGATATCTTTTCCCTTCACAGAATCTGCCTGAGAGGCCTCATACTGTCAGGGCCACCACATCAACTAATTTATTTACTGCATCTGTTGACAGGATGCTCTTTCTCTTCGTTATGTATTCGTAGAGCCGGTTGGGGGTGGTGATATCGATGTGGCGATCCAATTTCTGGCCGGGACGGCAACCCTGCACCGAGACAACGACGGTGTGGGTCTTCGGCACGTCATTTCGTGCATAGCTCCTCCGCAGGTAGAACCAGAGCGCCAGGCTGGAACGTCTCACCTGATAGACCAGTTTATCGGATTTCGTCTCAATGTCTGAGAACTTCCAGTTCTTCGTCTCCACGAGGAAGAGACCTGTCGGACCTACGACGATGTGATCGATCTGGCTCGACTTAATGTAGTCATTCATCTCTCTCCAGTGGATAGGAGGATGAAAACGCAGGTTCACGTCATTGAACAGATGGTACTCGTCGGAGAGCCGGGAAAGGGCGGCGATGACCGTTTCCTCCCCGATGGCACCGATATAAAACGACAGATTATCGGCTATAAATGCATGGTTCGCAATGATGTTGTTGCACCCTTTGTTGACAAGTTCCGGCCTCTTCCGGATCAGCATCGCTCTCTCATTTTGAACGCCGCGTAGTTCCGACTTCAGGCCGCTGAAGGGGCGGGATATGCTCCTGGGCCGTAGAGAGACCGCAATCCAACATTTGACTGTATAGCCCCATCGTGTCAGAATATTCGTTGCGTTGTCGATCTTCGTCTTGAGTTCAGCGATCTCTGCATCAACCTCTGCAGTACGCCGGGCAATGCCCTCCCGTATCCGGGTATCGAGTTGGACCTCAGCGTCGATCAGGCCGGCTATCCTCTCATCCAGTTGAGCATTTATCGCGGCTTCGGTCTCGACCAGGATTCCAGTATAGTTGTTGTGAAAGTGGTGGATATCTTCAAAGTTTCCCAGACTTCTTTCACCAACAGGTTTCAGCCCATTCAGTAGGTACTTCGTACTTCCGGATACCCCATGTGTGACAACCATAAGTTCCCTGTTTCACCGCCCTCGCGGTATCGTCCGAATTTCACTATAGCCCCGCTGTGCCCCACTATTCTTGGTTGAAAATTTCTTCTCGATCACCAAATACTTTCTGTCAGCGTTTCACTCTTCGTTCGATTGGATTTCCAGTACAAGGGCTCCATACCAGTGATCCAGAACAACGGGGGCGTATAAGAATCTTTTTCGCCGCCCCACCGTATAGTATACCATTAGGAGCAATCTAATGGCAGATTTTCTCGACGCATTGGGGGTAAGTGCAGCGTTCATCGAGATCATCAAGAACGCTGAGGAGCAGATCTTCATCATCTCTCCCTACATCAGCCTGACCCCGCACAACAAAAAATACCTCCAGAGCATCGACGACAAAAAGGTCCCCATCGACATCGTCTACCGGAGCGACACGAACCCCAATCCGGAGGATCTGGCATTTCTCAAACAATTGCAGAGCGCTCAACTCTACAAGTGCAACGACCTCCACGCCAAATGCTACATCAACGAACAGTTTGGCATAATCACCTCGATGAACCTTTACGAGCACTCGCAGAGCAACAACTGGGAGATGGGCGTCCGGTTTTCCCGTGAGACCGATCCCGGCCTCTACACCCAGACCCTCGAAGAGGTTGAAAGGATCCTGCAAGCAAGCAGCCCGGAGAGCAACAACCAGGCGGCTGTGGCGGCCAACGTGAATCAACGGACCTATAAGCCGAGAAAACCCATCAGGACCATATCGCCGAAACTGAAAGTCCCTCCGAAGAAAAGGTTGTTTGAGAAGGTCGTGGATTCAGTATTGGGAGAGGCTGCGTACTGCATCCGGTGCGGAGCGACGATCGATTATAACCCGGAGAAGCCGTACTGCCCGAAGTGCTTTGCTTCCTGGGCCCGCTTCAACAACCCAGACTACAAGGAGAAGGTCTGTCATAAGTGCGGGACCAAGCATACGACGACAAAAATCCGGCCAGTCTGCAATGACTGCTACAAGACTTACTACCGGTGACGGCCAGACCATGGTGAAAGGATCTTCGCTGGAAGACAACTGCTGCAACGGCCTCTTCGATGCGTTTGAGTTCACGCGGTTTCAGGACGCAAAACCGCCGAAGCGAAAGGGGGTTTACGTCATCCGGATTCACCAACGCGGAACTCCAGTCGGAGAGGTCCACGAGAAGGCCATCGGTCTGGCCGGGTCAATCGGCTGGGACGTGGCAGGCCGGTTTCTTTGCAGCCGGTTTGACCGGCTCCTGGCGATAGGTGACTGCCCGACGATCTACATCGGGTCGGCGGGGACGTATGCCGGAAGTAAAAATACCCTCAAAGGCCGGTACCTGGAGTTCTCCAGACGCCACACCGCCCAGTATCCAGTATGGGCGCTCCTCTCCTCCGGGTGGGAGCTGCAGTACGGGTGGATGATCGTCGATGATCATCCTGGAACTGCCGAAGAGGCTTTGAAAGAGCGGTACCGAAAAGCGCACGGTGGGAGGCTGCCGGCGCTGGTGAGCCGGTGAGCGGGGCTCGTCTCATTCAGGACAACAGGACGCCGCCGGCAGAACGCCCCCCAACCAAAACCGACACCCATATCTCCCCACCCCCCGGTCTCTTCCTGTAAAGAATGGATCTCGCAGAATACCGGAGGATCAACAACATCATCGAGCGGGACAGTGCCGACGCGACGTACAAGTATGCCCTCCTCCGGGGCGTCATCGAGATCTGCCAGCAGTTCTCGCACCTGCGGGAAGAAGACGGCAATCAGGTCTCGTTCCCGCTCGGGCTGCTCGTCGAGAAGTGGCTGCTCTACTACTATCCTATCTTTGCAGCCCCGACGTTCATCCCGCAGAAGAACGGGGAAACACAGGATCTGGACGCAGGGGAGACCATCTCGTTCCGGAAGCATTTTGCGCCGGTCATCGATTATTACAGGGACCGGGGCGGGATCTCGGTCTTCTACAGCGACTATATTCGCGGCTCGGTCCCGGGGGAGATCCAGCCGACGTTCCGGACGCTGGTCAAAGAGATCCGGAATACTATCGTCAGGATGCCGATGAAACACCTCGGGTACTCGCAATCGAAGGAGCACTACTCGGTCTTCGACTACGATCGCCCGTTATATCGGCTCTCCGGCGACAACCCGGTTGACCGGTCCCACCTGATCGAGAACTTCGGCCGGTTCTTCCTCTCCCGTGACCTCTGCACGGTCTTTGAGCACCTTGGTGGGTTCATCTCCGGGGAGGAGTGCCTCTTAAAGAAGTGGGCCGGGTTCACCGCGGCCGCGGACAAAACGGGAACCGTCACCGAGGAGTGCATGCTCTCCCTGCTCACCAGGACCCCGACGACCGAACGGGCGATTGCGGATGCACGGAATATCTACCGGTCGGTCTTCGAGGAAGGGGGGTCGCTCGCCTGTGTCTGGTCAGGGAAGGCCATTCCCTCACCGGACGCGATGCACATCGACCATGTCCTCCCGTTCTCGGTCTGGAAGAACAACGACCTCTGGAACCTCCTCCCCGCCCTCGATTCCGTCAATGCCCAGAAACGCGACCGCATCCCCGATCCGGCGCTCCTCAAGTCCCGAAAGGAACACGTCATCGGCTACTGGGGCCTCCTCCACGACCACGTCCCCCGCCCGTTTGAGCGGGAGATCTCGGTCTCGCTCCTCGGGCTGCAGGCGCCGCGGAACGACTGGCAGGACCGGGCGTTTGAGCACCTCACCGAGAAGTGTGCTTACCTGATCGATGTCCGGGGGTATGCGGCATGGGCGATATGACCTGCCCGTTCTGTAATCCTCCCGTCGAGGAGATCGTGCTCGCAAACGATCTCTGCTACGCCCGCTACGACAAATTTCCGGTGAACCCCGGCCACCTGCTGCTCATCCCCTTTCGGCACGTCGCCGGCTTCTTCGAGGCGACGGACGAGGAGCAGGCCGCCCTCCTCGCCCTCGTCCGGGAGGCAAAAGACCTCCTCGATGAACGTTTTCACCCCGACGGCTACAACATCGGTGTGAACGTGGGCACAGCCGCCGGGCAGTCGGTGATGCACCTGCACGTGCACGTGATCCCGCGGTACCCCGGGGATATGGCGGATCCCCGGGGCGGGGTGCGGGGCGTCATCCCGGAGAGGAGGGGGTATTGAGAGAACCGATAGGGATACCAGGAGGAATCTTAACACATCAAAAGGTAGTAGATAGAGTGCTCAAGCAGGGTCCGGTCGAGAGGCTGCTCTACCCGGATTCGAGGGGGAGCAGGGCGCTCCCTTCCGTTCCGGCGCGGACCGGGGGCGGCGACACCCGCCAGGTTTCGTGACACAAACCGCATGGCATCATGAGTTGCCGGAGCAACTCCGCAGTCTCTGCATGCCGGCCCCGGCCGGGCGAGAGCAGCAGAATTGTCGAGAAGAAGCACTTCAGTCGTCGGGGTTATCCAGTCCTCCGGGACCATAGTATCTCCATCCCCAATCATTCTCCAATCATACTCCAATAATGATCTCAAAATATCAATGCACGGCCGCTCATTAGACCATTCCAGGCAGCAGGTTTGGAATCTTCTCCCCAATCAATGCCGATCGTTTCTCCAATCAATCCCCAATTCAAGTTTCAAATCCTGATCGATAGCGGTCTGATAATGAATGATAGAGTCAGTTCCTCCTTAAGCCTCTCCCTTACCTCCTGCACGGCCGCAGGGCAGTCGGTGATGCACCTGCACGTGATCCCGCGGTACGCCGGAGATATGGAAGAACCCCGGGGCAGGGTGCGGGGTGTGACCCCGGAGAGGAGGGAGTATTGAAGGGGAGCAGGAGACCGCCTTCCTGCAGACTCACACCAGCCGATCTCGACTTACACTCAGGCAACGTCCGATGACCCGAAACATCAGAGATCACCCTCACAGTCGTCCCAGCCCCCGGGCAGGGGCACGGTTCCCCCCGCACGTGCTTCCAGCAATCCCCCTCTGTTTTCAGCAGTTTTCAGCGGTTTACGGAGCCCGTTGTAATCAAACGGCCGGATTAAATCTGGGAATTCCCATTCGGGGGTGTATCAGGCGGTATCCAGGTTGTGGTTACAGCATTCCGGGTTTCGCACACACGCACACCCCCGGAGACCCGGAGACCGGTCGAACTGGGTGGGTCTCTCTTTTGCTGTACAGTATGATCAGTAGAGAGAGACGCGTCTCTCTCTGTACTAGTATTCTCTGATTCAGCGCCGTTCCGGGGAGATCGATCCTTCCAGCACCTGCTGAAATTCTGCTGAAAACCTGCTGGAATGCTGAAAGAGTCGCCTGGTCAATCGTGCCGGAGGCGGGAGGCAGGGGCGGCATCTCCCGGAAGGATAGGCGGCCCCGGCCCCCACCAACCCACAGAGAATACCAGTCCAGATGAGAGAATGCCACTGCCCCCGGCATAAACAAACTCCACCGCCGGCATCCCTCCCCACAGGAACCTATATATCATGTTCACACCCTGTGAGCCTGCCGAAACTGCGAGAAGAGTGAGGCTGGAGAGAGGAATAAATGGCATGGAGAGGAACACCACGCGGGCTCCGGGCTGAATTTGACGAGCTGCTCGCGGATATGCAGAGGCAGTTTGCCGAGACGATGGAACGCATCTCCGGGGCCACACAGCAGGTACCCCTGCTCGGCGGCGCCGGAACGATGATCGATGTCCGGGAACACGATACAGACGTCATCGTCGTCGCCGACCTACCCGGCGTGGAGAGGGAGAACATCTCGGTCCGGCTCCTCGACTCGAGGACACTCCGGATCTCGGCCCGGCGGGAGGAGGCGCGAGAGGCGGAGCAGGCCGGATACCATATGCGGGAGCGGAGGATCGGTGCAATCTCCCGGACGGTCTCCCTCCCCACAGACGTCACAGAAGAGGAGGCACGGGCAACCTTCAAGAACGGAGTCCTTGAGGTGCGGCTGAAGAAGACCGTCGAGACCGGCGGGAGAGTTATCCCGGTGGGTGGAGAGACGGGCCGGTCAGTCGCAGAGGAGCAGAGGCGAAGAGAGGAAGAGCGGTACCAGGAGACCCGGGCGGAGACAGAGCCTTCCGGATACCTCCGCCCCCGGGACGTGATGGAAGAAGCAAAGAGGGTCGAACTGGAGAAGCGGGGGACCTCCGAGGAGCAGGCCACGGCAGAGAGGCTGCGCAAGCAGAAAGAAGATCTCTACGAGGAGGGAAAGAGGAAACTCGCCGGGTAGTGGAGCAATTCACCGTATCGTGTGGGTCCTGGTGCAGATCGCCGCCTCGCGCGGGGGATCGCGAAGGAGGGCGTAACAATCCCACGGACTTCGCGTCTTTGTGCTCTTCGCGAGAGGCATTATATCTCCTACCTGTACTGAAGACTCACGCGGAAGCACGCGTGAGGACGCGAAGGGTTCCGGTTGGGAGGAGATACATGGACTTCGCGTCTTTCGCGCGAGATCGCGAGAGGCAACAGCGGATGCGTGAGATACCAGATGCGCAGGAGCCCCGCGCAAGGCCGCCTACACCAGGTCCCTGATGGCCGCAAACACCGACTCGATCCGGTCCAGGTAGCGCCGGTTGTGCCCGCCCGGGTAGGGCACGCAGAGGAGGCGGTGCTCCTCAAAGAGGTCCTCAGGAGGGGTCTGTGTAATCTTCCCGACCCCCGCAAGAGCGCTCGCATAGAGCTCAATCTCCCGAAGCCCTGCAAGCGCTGTATTCCCGAGGACGACGACGTACTCCGGGGCGAGAGCGGCAACCTCTGGGGCAAGGACCTCCCGGGCGCTCACCCGGATGAGGTCGGCCGGGATAGCCGGTTTCCGGTTCTTCCGGAAGACGCACTTCACCGTATCGACCAGGAAGAATCCCTCGCCCGCGAAGAGCTCCAGGTTCTCCCGGCGCGACTCCCCATCGAGCCCGAGCAGCCAGAAGAGGTTCTCAGCAAGCCCGCCCGAGAGCGGCGCCATCGCCCGGCGGTGCCGCGTATCGTAGCGATCGTTCCAGAAGTAGGGGTAGTCGGGGCGCTTGCAGTCGCGGGGCCTGAGAACCTCCTGCCGCCCGGCGGCCCAGGGCGGGGACTCGGCGACGAAGAGCACCTTCACGCGGCCGGGCCTGCGGTACGCGGCGCCGCAGGCCATGTGGGGCAGGAGTCCGGGCAAGATGACCCCCCGGAGCTCCGGCCGCCCGGCAGCGTACCGCCGGTAGACTTCTGCAGCACTCAGCGGTGGAGAAGACCGGGCATCCATCCCTGTAGGAGTACACCGGGCGGCCGGATATCTGTTACGGGAGAGGCCGACGGTAACTGGTACGGAGTCCCGGGGGACCGGAACGCCCCACAAGATAAAGAGGTATCAGCACCAAGAAGTGGGTGAATGGAGAATAACATTACCTTCCAGGATTTCAATATCTCGCAAAAGACGCTTCAGGCGATACAAGATATGGGCTTTGAGGAGCCCACACCAATTCAGGTAAGCACAATACCCGTGATACTCGAAGGACGCGACGTCACCGGTCAGGCACAGACCGGGACCGGGAAGACGGCGGCGTTCGGCGTCCCGGCGATCGAGCAGGTCGATGTGGGGAATCGGGAGACCCAGGTCCTTGTCCTCTCCCCCACCCGGGAACTCGCCATCCAGACCGCCGAGGAGTTCGCCCGTCTGGCGAAGCACCACCGCGGCCTCAACATCCTCCCAATCTATGGCGGCCAGCCGATCGAGCGGCAGTTCCGCGGGTTACGCCGCGGCGCCCAGGTCGTCGTCGGGACGCCCGGGCGGGTGCTCGACCACCTCGACCGCGGGACCCTCTCGTTTGCCGCGGTGAAGATGGTCGTCCTCGATGAGGCTGACCAGATGCTGGACATGGGCTTCCGGGAGGATATCGAGAAGATCCTCGACGAGACCCCGGGAGACCGGCAGACCATCCTCTTCTCGGCCACCCTCCCCGGACCGATCCTTGAGATCTCAAAGAGGTTCCAGAAGAACCCCGAGGTCATATCGGTCGCACGCCGGGAAGTGACCGTCCCGCAGATCGAGCAACTCTACCTTGAGGTACGGAGCAGGAACAAACTCGAGATCCTCTGCCGGCTGCTCGATATGTATGACCCTGAACTCTCGCTCGTCTTCTCAAACACCAAACGTGGCGTCGACGACCTGACTGCCCACCTCCAGGCCCGGGGCTACTTCGCCGAAGGCCTCCACGGAGACATGAAGCAGTCCCAGCGGGACCGGGTGATGGCAAAGTTCCGCGCAGGAACCATCGATATCCTCGTCGCCACCGACGTCGCCGCCCGGGGCATCGATGTCGAGGACGTCGACCTGGTCATCAACTACGAAGTCCCGCAGGATATCGAGTACTACATCCACCGCATCGGCCGGACAGCGCGTGCCGGGCGCACAGGGCGGGCCATCACCTTCGTAGGCCCAAGGGAATACTACAAACTCAGGACGATCCAGGACTACACAAAGATCAGGATCGGCCGCATCCCGCTCCCGACGCCGGGAGACGTCGAGGAGAGCCGGACGCGGAAACTCATCGACCGGGTGCAGCAGGTCATCGACGAAGGGAACCTCGAGCGCTACATGACCCTCGCTGAACGGATCGTATCCGAAGACTACACGTCGCTTGAGGTTGCCGCCGCCCTCCTGAAACTGGAACTCGACGTGGGCAGCCAGGACCTCCCACAGGAGATCGGACCAGCCGGGGGGCCGGTCCTCCTTGAGATCCCGCTCGGGAGGGAGCACCAGATCAGGCCGAAGGATATCGTCGGGGCACTCGCGGGCGAGACTGGAATTCCCGGCAGGTCCATCGGCGCGATCAACATCTACGAGACCTATTCCACCGTCGAAGTGCCCCCTGGCGCCGTTGACCAGGTCATCGAACGGATGAAAGGAAAGACCATCGCGGGGATCAGGCTGCCGGGCCCGATCGAGAGGCAGTAACGACGCCCCGGCCGGCCCATCCGGGATACTTTCCCGGAAACCGGGACCACTTCCACCACCCTGCCGTGGGAGTACCCCTCGATAATCAGGAAGTACAGAGGGGTACTCTCCGGTAAGCAGCACCGGCCCCGGTGGGAGAAACGATTATATATTCATATACGTATGCTACCACCGTCAGGGGGTGGTTGCGTCAACTGGTGCGGATGCAATTCTTTGAGCCTTTCGGAGTCTCATCACCATCAAAAGAACCGAAATATCTGCCCTGTGACCTGCACTCACAAATAAAATAGAGGTGCGCTTTCCCGTGATGCGCACCGCCCTGTTCAGTCGCCTGTCCTGCACCAGGGACAGGAGAGGGTAGCCAGAGCACCCTCTCCGCCGAAAACGGGGGTGCCCGGACTCACACGTATCTGCCGCGCG
This sequence comes from Methanoculleus sp. UBA413, assembly GCF_002502935.1. Lineage (NCBI taxonomy): Archaea > Methanobacteriati > Methanobacteriota > Methanomicrobia > Methanomicrobiales > Methanomicrobiaceae > Methanoculleus > Methanoculleus sp. UBA413. The sequence continues at coordinate 8,752 of NZ_DAQR01000020.1, read as the reverse complement.
ACCCGGGGGAGGTGCCGTGAAGGGGCCTGTGCACGGCCCCGGCCTCCGGAAGGCAGTTTCGGGACGTATACTCTTTTTTGCAGGTCCCGCCTGCCCTTCAGGCTTCCTGGATCGTAAGTTCCGCGTTAAGCATGTCCAGGTAGTCGGAGAGGAGACGGGTAATCAGGAAGTGCTGCCTGACATGCTCTTTGCCGGCCCGTCCGAGCCGCTCCCCGAGGTCCGGGTTCTCAAGGACCTGCCTGACCCGCCAGGCAAACCCTTCTGTATCGGTCGGGTCGAGGAGGAACCCGGTCACCCCATCCTCGATCTGGAGCGGTATGCCACCGACACGGGACGCGATGACCGGCCGGCCCTTCCAGAGTCCCTCGGTGACGGTCAGGCCGAACCCCTCGCGGAGCGATTTCTGGAGGATGACGGCCGAAGCCCGCTGCAGGGCGTTGACCAGCAGGTGGTCCTCGGCAGTGATCAGGATGACGTCGCCGGCATCGATGAGCGGGCGTGCCGCATCCTCGACCTGCCGGTAGATCGCCCAGCCTTCCGGGTCGTCGGGGGCCATGCTCCCGCAGAGGACCAGCCTGCAGTCGACGTGCCGCTTCACCTCGCTGAAGACCTCGACAACACCCAGGGGGTCCTTCCACTTATCGAACCGCGAGATCTGGGTGACCAGCGGTTTGTCGGTCGGCACCCCGTATTTCGCAAGGAGGGCCGCAGTCTCCGCCTCAGAGAGGTCGCGGTTCTTCTCAGAGAGCGGGTCGATCGCCGGCCGGCAGATCCACTGCTCCATCGGCATCCCGCGGCGTCGGTAGTGCTCGTGCGAGATGACCATCCGGTCGTAATCCAGGACGAAGCCTTTGAGGAACTCCCAGAGGGCCGGGTTCGGGTTTGAGAGGTCGACGTGGCACCGCCAGACCCAGGGCTGGGTTTTCCGGTAGAACCTGATCAGGGGCAGGGGTTGCGGGTCGTGGATGACCACCAGGTCGTGGTCGATCGCCATCTGACCCGAGAAGGCCTCGTTTGTCTGTAGGTAGAGATCTTTCTCCTCGTCCGAGAACGCGACTGCCTGCCCCTGGAGCGCGTTATGGAAGTTCTTGGTGATGGCAAAGAATTCGCCATCACCGTTTAAGATGTTCCACCGGGTATCGATCCCGACGTTGTTCATGAGCGGCACGAGCGAGAGGATCATCTCCGCTACGCCGCCGCTCTGGTAGGTTGAGTTCACGTGAAGGACCCGCTTCCCCCGGAGGCTCGCCGCCTTGCGGTAGATCCCGGAGATGACATCGTCGCCGACGATGGGCCGGTGGTCCTCGAGCGTCCGGCCGTTATCGCAGATGCAGGTGATTCCGTCCATGTATGCCATTCGCAGTTCTCCCCTCAAAGGTCAGTAAAACCCTGTTACATGGAATATCTATATGGCCTCATTTATAAATATATCCATATAAAAATAAAAAACATGCTCACCCTTTGCGCCGACCGGGGCATTATTTGCGGGCTTTTGGGGAAAAACATCACATAATGATGAGACAGGGAATGCGAAAAAAGTTAATAAGGGGGCAGGAATCCGGGCCGTCTGCAAGGTCCGGGATGGGAGAGCGCGGGGGCTCCTGCGGCGCAAAACTCCATCATAAACCCGGGTGCGCCGTATCGTGGTAAAAGCCCCCCTGCACCGATGCGGGCGGGGCCGGTGAACCCGGGCATTCCTTCACCGCAGGACGCCCCGGGCGTGATAGCGCCCTGCGCGAAGTCGTAAGAGCGGCAGGTCGTATCAAGCACGCATCTTCCCGGAAATCCCAAAATACGGGGAGATTCCACAAAAACCGGCATCCCCGGGCCCGACCATCACGCATAAATATCATCCGCGATCACCACCCACCGGTGATGTAAGGTATGGCACAGGCAAAAGAAGGCGACACCGTCAGGGTGCATTACACCGGAAAACTCGAAGATGGCACGGTCTTTGACACCTCCAGCGAGAGAGCTCCCATGGAGTTCACCATCGGTGAGGGGGAGATCATCCCGGGGTTCGAGCAGGCTGTGATCGGCATGGAACCGGGAGAGACGAAGACCGCACGGATCCCGCCCGAAGAGGCTTACGGCCCCCACCGTGACGATATGACACTTTCGGTAGACCGGGACCAGTTCCCGGCTGACATCAACCCGGAACCGGGCCAGCAACTCCAGATCCAGCAGTCGGGCGGCAGGGTGGCCATCGTCACCGTCAGCGACGTCTCAGAGTCGACCGTGACGCTGGACGCCAACCACCCGCTGGCCGGTCAACCCCTGACGTTTGACATCCAGCTTGTGGATATCGTCCAGCAGGTAACCTCCGGTCGCCCGCTCTAAGAGCGCAAGAACCCTCTTAGGTCCTCAAGTGAACGGGTGTTTGCGATATCGTCCGCCGCAAGCCAGCCCCGCCGGGCGGTCGCGACACCGAACTCCATGTAGCGGAGGTTCCCCCGGTTGTGCGCGTCCGAGCCGAGTGAGAACCGAACGCCGAATCCCTGGGCCAGGCGGCAGTTGACGTCCGAGAGGTCAAGCCTTCCCGGGAACGCGTTGATCTCCATGAGGACGCCGAGGGCTGCAGCGGCCTCAAAGATCGTGGCGAGGTCGATCTGGTAGGGCTCCCGCGAGAGGAGGATCCGGCCGGTCGGGTGGCCGATGATATCGACATGATCGTTCTGCATCGCCGCGATGACCCGATCCGTCATCTCCCGTTCCGGCTGCTTGAACCCGGAGTGGACGCTTGCCACCACCACGTCGAGGTCGGCAAGGATGCTGTCAGGGAGGTCTATCCTGCCGTCCATATCGATGTTGCACTCGGTCCCGGCAAGGATGGTAAACTCGCCGTCAAACTCCCGGTTGAGCCGTTCGATCTCGCGCACCTGGTCGGCCAGGCGTTCCGGGGAGAGGCCGCGGGCGATATGGAGGGTCTCTGCATGGTCGCAGATAGCGATATACTCATAGCCAAGCCCCTGCGCCGCCTCCGCCATCTCCTCGATGGAGTGGGCGCCCTCGCTCCAGCGAGTATGGACGTGGAGGTCGCCACGGATCGACCCGTACCCGACGAGATCAGGCAGGGTTCCGGTCCGTGCGGCCTCGATCTCGCCGCGGTCCTCCCTGAGTTCCGGCTCGATCCAGGAGAGACCGAGGGCCCGGTAGACTCCGGCCTCATCCTCCCCCGCGATCATGCGGCCGTCTGCAAGGTCAACGAGCCCGTACTCGTTCAGCCGCCAGTTCCGTGCGATGGCGAGTTTTCGGAGGGCGATGTTGTGCTCCTTTGATCCGGTGAAGTACTGGAGCGCGGCCCCGTAGTGCTTCTCCTCCACCACCCGAAGGTCGACCTGGAGCCCGGTCTCGAGCACCACCGAGGTCTTCGTCGTCCCCCGGGCAAGGACCCGCGAGACCCCAGGAAGGGTGGCGAAGACCTCCATCACCTCCTCAGGGCGCGTGGATGTGGCAAGGAGATCAAGGTCCCCGATCGTCTCCTTCCTGCGGCGTATCGAGCCGGCGAGGCTCACCTGCCCGACCGACCCGAGCGATGAGAGCCGTCGCTCGATCACGCGGGCAGTCGGAAGGATGTAGCCGAGGAGGTGGCGCTTCCCCGCCATCCTGCTCATCTGGATGCCGGCAAGGATGTTCTGCTCGGTCTTCTCCCCAAACCCGGGGAGATCGCGGATCCGGCCTGCCGTTGCTGCCGCCTCCAGGTCGTCGATGGTCCGGATACCGAGCTCCCGGGAGAGAACGAGCGCCTTCTTCGGCCCGATACCCTCGATCCGGGTGAGTTCCTGCACGCCCTCCGGGAGTTCTTCACGCAGGGATTCGAGATAGCCGAGGCTGCCGGTCTCGACGACCTCCATGACCTTTCCGGCGATACCCTTCCCGACCCCGGGGATCTCACCGAGACGCCCCTCCCGCGCAACATCGGCGATATCCTCGGGCAGGGTCTCGATCGCCTGCGCCGCCCGCCGGTAGGCATGCGGTTTGAACCGGACGCCCTTGATCTCGAGGAGGTCGGCGACCTCGTAGAGGACCGCCGCGACCTCGATGTTGGTCAGCCTCGCAAGCCTCTCCATCCCTACCCCTCCCGCCGCCTGCGGAACATCGCCGCGACCTCGGCGGTCGTCGTTGCCGCTTCCGGGCTCTTCTCGTCCCGCCACCGCACAAACCTTGGGAACCTGAGGGCAAGCCCCCGCCGCCACTCGGGGTCCCAGTTGCAGGTATGGACCGGGCTTTCGGTGATCTCAAGCCCCAGCACCTCGACCACCCGGGCCGGTGCGAACCAGAAGTCAGGCACGGCCTGTGGGGTCACCATCACCCGGGCAGGTTGCCGGTCCACCCGGACACCGGCGAACCGTCGGGGGAGGTCTGCCAGGTCTGCATCGGTAAACCCCGTCCCCATGCCGCAGACCGTCTGGAAGATATCCTCCTCATGGTTGTAGGCGGCGCAGAGGACCGATCCGTAGGTCCCGGCCCGCTTCCCGCGCCCGGCGTTGGCGCCGACGACGACCAGGTCGAGCGTGTCGGCAAGTTCGGTTCCGTAATCGCTCTTCCACTTGATCCACTGCCATTCCCGCGCCCCCGCCCGGTAGAACGAGTCCTCCGCGCACGACTTGCAGACGACCCCTTCAAGCCCCCGCTCGATGCAGGCAAGGTAGAACTCCGTGATCCCGTCGAGATCCCCGGTCAGGGTGCGGTCTGCCGGGGATATCTTTTCATCAGGGGAGAGGACCTCTTCGAGCCTCGCACGCCGGTCCGGGTAACTCCGGCGGAGGTATGACTCGCCGTTCACGTAGAGGAGGTCGAAGACCCGGTAGGTCGCGGGGATCTCACCGGCGACCTCCCTGACCCGGTGCTTCCGGCGCCGCCGCATCAGGGTCTGGAAAGGCCGGTAGGTCCCGGTCTCGTGGTCGAACGCGACCGCCTCGCCGTCGAGGATCGCCGTATCGGCCGTGACGCACCGCCGGATGTGCCGGACGATGTCGGGATACTGGTGGGTGACATCAGTCAGCCGCCGTGAGAAGAGGGTGACGTCGTCGCCGTCTTTGTGGGCCTGGACCCGCTCACCGTCGTACTTTTCCTCGACGGCGATGACCCGGGAGCCGATCCGCTCAGGGATCTCTGATATCCGGGAGACCCGCTGGGTGAGCATCGGCCTGATGGGGTGGTGCAGGGTGACCGGTATCGCCGAGACCCCCGCGAGACCCGATTCCTGGAGCGTCCGGGCCACGAGGCCGACGTCTGAAGAGATGTTGTAGGCGTGCTCGAGGGGCGGGCGCTCTGCCTTCGACCCCAGGAACGCCTCCGCCAGCGCATCGAGGAGCGTCATATCCCCGACGCCGAGCCGCATCTCCCCGGTGGCAAGCCTGACCAGGTAGCGCCGCTCCGGGGGCGTGGCGGCGGCGAGCATCGCGGCGAGAACCCGCGTCTTCCGGTCGGCCGAACCAGGACCCGATGCCCGGGCGATCTCCATAAAGCCGCGGTGGACGTCCGTGACCCTGAGCGGTCCGGTGGATCCCTCCGGGGGCGCCACGGTCAGGCGGGCGGCGGCGTCCCCATAGTCGCCGAGTTCCCGGGCCGCCGCCTCGACCGCTGCAGGGTCGACGCTGCCCGCAAGGGCGATCGCCGCCGCTGCGGTCCGCTCCCCGATGCCCGGGGTCAACCCGCTGTATCCTGGCGCGATCGCCCCGAGCGTGAAGTAGCAGACGATGCCGATCTCGTCCGGAGACGCCCCGGCGAGGAGCCGCGCGAGGAGGGCGGTCATATCGTTCCGGGACGATGTGACGTTTAGCCTCTCAAAGCAGGAGGCAAGGGTTGCGAATTTCACGATTACCGCGCTCCAGAGGTTTAGTCCTGCCGGAGGCTACTTGAACGTTGCGGTTATCGGGGTGGGCCGTTAGCTCCATAAGGGTGGAGGATACTTCCCCCGGTAGTAGAGCATTTCACCTTACCTGGAGGGGGCATGGGAGTGATCGCCAGTTTCACGCGAAGCCGCGAAGAGCGCGAAGGGTTCCGGTTGGGAGGAACTACACGGACTTCGCGCGAGAGCGCGAGAGGCGGTATTGCATGGGCAATATTAGATGAAATGGTGCAGCAGTATGGGTGAACGCAAAAAGGAATCGTTCTTCACCATCCTTATATCAAGGATCGCCGGGATCGTCATCTTCCTGATCTTGCTCGCCATCTTAAACGCCCTTACCGGCTACGTCCAGAGCCTGACGTTCCTCCGCGTGGTGGAGTTCCTCAACGCCAACATCGGGCTCCTCATCCTGATCGCGGTGATCTTCCTGGTCGGCGACCTCTTCGGCGCCCTGACCTTTCCCCTGAACCTGCCGGGCCCGGTCTTTGGCGCCGTCGGTGCCGTCTTCACGGTCATGTTCCTCTTCCGGCTCTTCCTGCTCGTAGGCGAGATCACTGGTATCGGGTTCTTCGCCATATTCACAGGAACGCTTGCGCTCCTGATCTACATCCTTGTCTTCATCGTCGTGCTCATCGGCGGCTACATCGCGCTCTTCGCCGACCCGCCGGGGGAGACGTGAAGCCCCAGGCTACTCGTACCCCTCCATCTCCTCAAACGTCTTCACCTCGTAGTCCCGCAGCCTCCCGCTCTCCGGGTTGATATGGACCATCACGAAGAGTTCGTAATCGCTGCTCTCCCAGATGGCAAGGGCCGGTTTATCCTCTTTCGCCTGGAACCCCAGGCTCCGTAGCCCATCCCGGATCTCGCCGTAGGTGGGGCCTCCAGTGATGATCTCCCTGACCCGGCCCCTCATGGCCTCCTGCTCCTCCCGGTCAACCAGTATACCCGTCTTACGCATACGAGCACCAATACTCGCATACCTGTTCATAAACCTGACCCGGCAGAAAAAGGACGGAACGTGGTGGGGGTGGAGGCTGGCGAGGAGCCCTTATCGCGCATTGTAGCCGGCGAACTCCCCCTCAGGGCCTCCCAGTTCATCGTAGGTAGCGACCTTGTAGCCAGCATACCCACCTCCAAGGTTCATCTGGAGCAGGACGAAGATCCTGAGGTCGGGCTGGACCCAGATCGCGATATCGGCATTATCACGTTCAGGTATGAAATTCAACGACTGGAGTGCCTCCCTGACATCCGCATAGTCAGGCGTCGACTGGATCATCTCCTCAACCTCAACCATCACAGCCCGCTGCTGCATTGCCTGGACATCCCCGAGCATGGGCCCCCGTGATCAGGCATCCGACATAAACATGATCCCGGCCCGGAGTCGGACGATCCGATCCCGGAACGCCGGTGAGACTGCGCCAGACAGAGGTACGACCGGGCGGCCCGGTGCCGGTAGAGTGCACAACCTTCATCAGAAGGCTCGCAAAAAACATACATCAATAGATAGGCAGGCAGGAGGAGCGCATGACCGGTGACGATGACTCAAGGACAATTATCCTCGATATAGACAGCGACGACCTGCAGGAACTCTCCGAATACCTGGACGTGTTGAGCAGCAGCACACGCTTAAAGATCCTGAAGGTAATCGAGCGGACGCCGAAAGACGTCCGGCAGATCTCATCCGAGATCGAGACCAGTTATGAGAACACGAAGAAGCACCTCGACAAACTCCTGAGTATCGGCGTTGTCCGGAAGGAGGCGGGCCTCTCCCGCCCGACCTCAAAAGGGATCCACCCGGTCTGGAAATACTCGCTCGTGCCCGGGGGCCTTGAAGCGATCACCAGGAGCCTCGGGCTGTTTGCGAACCTGAAACTGACGCTTACGGATGCCGTGCTCGCAAAGAAACTCGCCGGGGTTCGGGAGACGTTTTCGGGGGAGTTCTTCGGGCAGCGCCCGGTCGTCATCCTCCTCGGCGGGGCTGAGGACGGAAAGGTCTTCCCGATCGAACACGACACCATCGCCATAGGACGGGTGGACCCTGACGCGCCCGGCCGGTCCGACCCTGAGCGCGATATCGTCCTCGGCGAAGAATACGCGGCGGTCACCCGGGTATCACGGCCACATGCCCGGCTCACCCGGCGGGCTGATGCTTGGCTCATCGAGGACGGCGGCAGCACAGGCGGCACCTTCGTGAACGGCACGCCGCTTGACCGGGGCAAGCGGCGGGAACTCCACGATGGGGATCTCATCGAACTCGCGAAAGGAGCGCCGGGGGCAACCCTCGTCTTCGTTGTTCCCGGGGGGGTGCCGCCATCAGATGCGGCCTGAACGGGCCGGGCGGGGTGCGCGTGCCGCCGTCCTGATCCTGCTCGCCGCCCTCTTCCTTGTTGCCGCATCTCCCATCGTCTCGGGAGCGGGGGGGCCGCCGGAGCACTCAAACGCCGACCCACGGGGCATCGAGGCCGCCGGCAAGACGCCAAACGAAGATACGGCCACCAATCCGGGAAAGAACACCGGCCAGAACAAGGACAGGATTACGCCGGAAGCGACGCCAACCCCTGGGGAGACCGTAACACCCGATATATCGCAAACAGAGGCACCAGAAGCAACGCCCACCGCCGAAGAGACCACAACGCCCATCGACCCGCAGACCGAGACGCCGGACATGGGCACTGCTGCCGGTAAAAATCCCGGCCAGGGCGGGCAGGGGGCCGCCTCTGACCGTCTCCCCTGGTTCGACATCCTCCTGATCATTCTCCTCCTGGTCTCCGGCACCGCCGCGCTCGCCTGGTACCTGAAGAGATTGCCCGGGGAGGAAGCGGCGTCAGCCGCAACCATCCTCCCCGGGGCATACCAGACCATCCCCTCCCACCCGCCCGGGTTCCCGCCCGAGCTTGC
>NZ_DAQR01000122.1:23172-27325 GCF_002502935.1 Methanoculleus sp. UBA413 | reverse complement strand
CAGGCGATCGGTTGCAAGGACGGGTTGTCCGGTCATGGAGGTGTTACTCGTAGTGTCTCCGTGGTATACTCCCGGAGGATCCCCCGGAGATCGACGTCCTCAAAGACGCCCCACTTCCTGACATGTTCGCGGAAGCGGCCTTCGTGGACCATCCCGCACTTCTCCATCACCCGGCCCGAGGCCGGGTTGCGGGAAAAGTGCATGGCATAGATCCGGTGCAGGTTCAGGACGGAAAAACCATACCCGATCACCGCCCTGACCGCCTCGGTGGCGTATCCCCGGCCCCAGAAGGGGCGCCCCACCCAGAACCCGAGCTCGCCGCGGGCGTTGTCCCCGTCGATCTGGAGGCGGACGCCGCCGATCAGGCGGCCGGACGGGGCAAGCGTGACGGCAAACGCCGCGACGTCGCCGCGATCGATTCCCTCGCGGAGGGAAGCGATCCATATCCCGGCCAGCCCAGCCGGGTAGGGGTAGGGAAGGAGGGTCGTCGCGGCGACGGCGTAGTCGCCGGCGAGCCGCTGCACTTCAGGGGCGTCCGCGAGGTCAAATGATCGCAGGAGCAGGCGATCGGTTACGAGGACTGGTTGCTTCTCCATGGGTATGTATGTCCATAGCACCGGCCGGATATAAGCCCTCCCGGCGTCCGGGGAAGGATGACAGGGAGAACCCCGCCCTGCAACCTGCACGGAGACAGCCCCTCATATACCCTGAGGTCGCGTTCATCGGGATTTCGCGGCGTAATAGGGATTACAGGAATCCAGAAAGACCAGTTTATCATAACCGCCCATAATACCAGCCATATTTCCAAATCAGCAACCTTTATTAATTTTTGTTCTGTATTCCATCATGCATGATCAAAGTCGCAATCAACGGCTACGGCACCATCGGCAAACGGGTCGCCGATGCGGTCGCCGCACAGCCCGATATGGAAGTTATAGGGGTCTCGAAGACGAGCGTCTCTTCTGAGGCGTATATCGCAAAAGAGCGCGGGTATCCCCTGTACATAGCTGACCTCTCGAAGAAGTCGGCGTTCGAGAAGGCCGGCATCGAGGTCGCCGGCGACGTGGATGCGATGCTGAAGGCTGCCGATATCGTCGTGGACGCCACCCCTGGCGGCGTCGGGGAGAAGAACAGACCGATCTATGAGCGCCTCGGCAAGAAGGCGATCTTCCAGGGAGGGGAGGGGCACGAGGTCGCCGGGTTCTCCTTCAACGCCCACGCGAACTACAAAGAGGCTGCAGGAAAGCAGTTTGCCCGGGTCGTCTCGTGCAACACCACCGGACTCGTCAGGCTCATCCATGCCCTGGACCAGGCCTTCGGCGTCGAGCGGGTCAGGGCGGTGATGGTCAGGCGCGGAGCTGACCCCGACGACATCAAGCGTGGACCAATCGACGCCATCGTCCTCAACCCGGCCACCATCCCAAGCCACCACGGCCCCGACGTCCAGACCGTCCTCCCGCATATCAACATCGTCACCCTCGCGATGATCGTCCCGACGACATTCATGCACATGCACTCAATACAGGCGGACCTGAAACGCGAGACCACCCGGGACGAGGTTCTGGCGGTCTTTGAGAACCACAGCCGCATCGGGCTTGTCCGCAAGGCCACCGGGATCAAGAGCAACGCCCAGCTCCGGGAGTACACCCAGGACCTCGGCAGGCCCAGGACCGACCTCTGGGAGAACGGCGTCTTTGAGGAGTCGGTCTCGGTGCTCGATGGGAAGGAGTTCTACTGCTTCCAGGCCATCCACCAGGAGGCCGACGTCATCCCCGAGAACATCGACTGTATCCGGGCCCTGATGGGGACGGTGAAGGATCCGGAAGAGTCCATCCGGATGACCAACGAGGCGCTCGGCCTCGTCGCCATCGGGTGAACTGCCGGGCCGGAAGAGCCGCCCGGGCCGGGGAAGAAGAACCATTAACTCTCCGGCAAACCCACTCTTTTTAATGGATCCTTACGAACTGGTGACACGAAATACCATAGAGGTCGTCACTGACCAGGAACTGCGTGCGCTCATCGACCGACCGGTCAAGCGGGTCTACACCGGCTACGAGCCGAGCGGGGAGATCCATCTCGGCCACATGGTGACGGTGAACAAGCTGATGGACCTGCAGAAAGCAGGGTTCGAGGTGACCGTGCTCATCGCCGACCTCCACGCATTCCTGAACCGCAAAGGGACCATGGAGGAGATCCGGGAGATCGCCGAGTATAACCGGCGCTGCTTTGAGGGGCTCGGGCTTCTCGGCGCAAAATACGTCCTCGGGTCGGATGTGCAGCTCGCGCCTGAGTATGAGCTTAACGTCCTGAAACTCTCCCAGGCGATCACCCTCAACCGGGCGAGAAGAAGCATGGACGAGGTCGGGCGGCAGATGGAGAACCCTACGGTCTCCCAGATGGTCTACCCGATCATGCAGATGGTCGATATCGCGACCCTCGGGGTGGACGCCGCCCTCGGCGGGATCGACCAGCGAAAGATTCACATGCTCGCACGGGAACACCTTCCCTCAATCGGGTATCCGGCGCCGGTCTGCATCCACACGCCGATCATCAGCGGCCTCGACGGGAAGAAGATGTCGTCGTCGGCAGGAAACGTCATATCGGTCGCCGACTCTGAGGAGGATATCAGGCAGAAGATGAAGAAAGCGTTTTGCCCACCCGAGATCGAGAATAACCCGGTGCTCCAGATCCTGCAGTACCATGTCTTCCCCCGGGCCGGTATGGTCACCATCCGCCGGCCTGCGAAGTTCGGCGGGGACCGGGAGTTTACCACCTACGAAGACCTCGAGCGGGCTTACGCCGCCGGCGAGATCCATCCGCTGGACCTGAAGTCGGCGGCCGCCGACCATCTCATCGATATCCTCGCCCCCGTACACGACTACGTCTGCAGCAGGTGATCCGGCAGTGGGCCGCAGGGATGAGTATGAGCGGTTCGACCGCGAGATCGAGGCGATGGGCGTCCGGGTAAAGGACGCCGACCAGGTGAAGGTGCGAGACGACGTCTTTGACGAAGTCACCCTCGTCGCACTCTACAGGCTCGTCCACAGGAAACTGATCTCGGTCATCGGCGGCCCGATCAGCACCGGAAAAGAAGCGAACATCTACTACGGCGAGCATGACGGGCGGGGGATCGCCATCAAGATCTACCGCATCCAGACCGCGAACTTCAAGGCGATGACCGAGTACCTTGCGGGAGACCGCCGGTTCGCAAGCGTCCGGGGGTCGCGCAAGGGCATCATCTTCGCCTGGACGAAGAAAGAGTACAGCAACCTTGCCCGGGCGCACGATGCGGGGATCCCGGTCCCCAAACCCCTGGCCTTCGACCGGAACATCCTCCTGATGGAGTTCCTCGGCGAGGGGGAGGCTCCGTACCCCCAGCTCCGTCTCGCAGAAGTGGAGGACTACGGGGCGGTGTATCAGGAGGTTCTCGATTACGTACAGAGGCTCTACCGGGATGCGCGCCTGGTCCATGCCGATCTCTCCGAATACAATATCCTCTATCACGAGAAACCATACCTGATCGATATGGGGCAGGCAGTCACCCTGGATCATCCACAGGCGCTCACGTTCCTGATCCGGGATATAAAGAACCTCAATCGGTATTTCTCCCGCTACTGTGATGTTCTGGACGAGCAGGAGATCGTAAGAACAATCACCGGCACCGGCCGCCGGGAACCCTGAGCACCGGGAGAAGGATACAATCATGACCAGACAGGAGATGAAAGTTTCAACAGCCAGGATCGGTGTACTCATCGGCAAGAGCGGATCCACGAAACGCGAGATCGAAGAAAAAACCGGGATATCCCTCCAGATCGACAGCGAGGAGGGGACCGTGATGATCGAGGGAGACGACCCGATCGCCGTCATGACGGCGACGAGCGTCGTCCAGGCGATCAACCGGGGGTTCTCGCCGGAACGTGCGTTCCGGCTGCTTGAGGACGAGGATATGATGCTTGAGATCATCAACCTCGCCGACCTCACGGACACCGCCCGGCACCTTGAGCGGCTCAGGGGCCGGATCATCGGCAAGGCCGGGACGTCACGCGCCCAGATCGAGGATATGACCAACACCGAAATCTCGGTCCACGGGAAGACCGTCGCGATCATCGGCCTCCCGGAGCAGAACGAGATCGCGAGGAAAGCGGTGGAGATG
>NZ_DAQR01000122.1:12204-22965 GCF_002502935.1 Methanoculleus sp. UBA413 | reverse complement strand
GATATACTGGAGTATTACTCGTGATGCGGCGGGGCGTAACCACCCCCGTCCATCACTATGACAATACCAGGAATATACGGTTTGCAGTGGAAATGAAGGGGTATAGATGGAGATAGCCGATCTACCGATCCCGCCGGACCTGGCGGCGAGCTACGCTCGCCGCGGGATCACGGAACTCTACCCGCCGCAGGCCGCCTGTGTCGAAGCGGGGCTCCTTTTGGGAAAGAACCTCCTCATCGCCATCCCGACGGCGAGCGGCAAGACCCTGGTCGCCGAGATGGCGATGCACCACCAGGTGGAGAGGGGAGGCAAGTGTCTCTACATCGTTCCTTTGCGGGCGCTTGCGAGCGAGAAGTTCGAGGAGTTCTCAGGGAAGGGGCTCCGGGTCGGCATCGCCACCGGTGACCTCGATCGGCGGGACGACTACCTCGGGAGAAACGACATCATCGTGGCGACAAGCGAGAAGGTGGACTCGCTCCTGCGGAACCGGACGCCGTGGCTTGCGGAGATCACCCTGCTGGTCCTCGACGAGGTCCACCTCATCGACGACCCCTCCCGGGGAGCGACGCTTGAGATGGTGGTAGCAAAACTCAGGCACAAAAACCCTGCCATGCAGATCATCGCTCTCTCGGCCACCATCGGGAACCCCGGGGACCTGGCCGGGTGGCTCGATGCCGAACTCGTGGAGAGCGACTGGCGGCCGGTCGACCTCCGGGAAGGGGTCTTCTTCCAGAACGGTATCCAGTTTGCCGACCACAACCGGGAGGTCGGGCGCCGGAGCAAGTACGAGGATCTGGACCTCGTCCTCGACACAGTGGAGGAGGGGGGACAGTGTCTGGTCTTCGTCAGTTCCCGCAAAAACGCTGAAGCGTTTGCGAAACGCGCCGCATCGGGGCTGAAACTCGCGAATCCGACCCTCGCCGGTTACGCCGATAAGATACGCTCGAACGCCGGGACCGATATGGGGCGGATCCTTGCCGCCTGCGTGGCGCAGGGGGCGGCGTTCCACCACGCGGGGCTCGCGCGGGAGGAGCGGCAGATCGTTGAAGCGGGGTTCCGGGAGGGAGAGATCAAGGTGATCGCCTCCACCCCGACGCTCGCCGCGGGCTTAAACCTCCCTGCTCGGCGGGTGATCGTCCGCGATTACCTCCGGTTCAACGCCGGGGAGGGGATGGTGCCGATCCCGGTCAGAGAGTACCGGCAGATGGCGGGGCGGGCCGGGCGGCCGCACCTCGATCCCTACGGCGAGGCAGTCCTGATAGCAAAGTCGGAGGAGATGGTTGGGGAACTCTTCGACTGCTACATCGATGCGCCGGCCGAGGATGTCAGGAGCCAGTGCGCGAACGAGGCGGTCCTCTGCACCCACATCCTCTCGCTCATCGCGACCAACTTCGCCCGCGAGACGGGCGAGGTGCTCAGGTTCATGGATGGAACGTTCTACGCCCACTGCGGTGAGAGCCCCCGTGCGCTCGCGCGCGCGGTCGACCGGGTGCTTGAGTTCCTGCGGGAAGCCGAGATGATCACCGAGGTGGGGGAGTGGCTTGAGCCCACCGAGTACGGGTCGCTCGTCTCCCGGCTCTACATCGACCCCCGGAGCGCTGAGGTGATCGTGACCGCGATGACCGGCCGGAAGGAGTATACCGATATTGGTCTCCTGCAACTCCTCTGTTCCACGCCCGATATGCTGACGCTCTACGTCCGGAGGAACGATATGTATCTCCTGGACCGGTTCCTTGCCGATCACCGGGACGAACTCTGGATGGAGATCCCCTGGGACGCGGGCGAGGGGTTCGACCGGAGCCTCAAGACCGCGCTCCTCCTCCTCGACTGGGCGAATGAGGTGGGCGAAGACACCATCTGCGAGCGCTACAACGTCGGGCCCGGCGACGTCTACGGGGTGGTGGAGAGCGTCGCCTGGCTGGTCCACGCGAGCCGGCACCTCGCCCGGCTCTTTGCGCCGCACCTCGCAGGCCCAATCGAGGAGATGGAACTCCGGACCAAACACGGGATCAAAAAGGAACTCCTGCCCCTCATCAGGCTCCGCGGGATCGGACGGGTCAGGGCCCGCCGGCTCTTCAACAACGGTCTTGGGTCGCTTGAGGCGCTGCGCGCGGCCGGGCCGGAGAAGGTCGGGAAGGTCATCGGGCAGAAGATCGCCGCCCAGGTCTTCGAGCAGCTCGAAGGAGTGCGGGACGAGATCGAGGAGGTCGGCGAGGAGCAGGCGACCCTCTTCCGGTTTGGGTGAACGAAAACATGGCAGAACCAGCATGCAATATCTACCAGGCGGTCTTTACGGTCGATGAGAATGTCAGTTTTCTCGAAAAGGTCCGGGGGATCGCCGACAAATACAGAACCCATATCATCCTCTTTGACGCCGACCGCCTGACAGGGCGCGACCACGTGGCGGCGGCGCTCCGGCACGCGTGGCGGTCATGGACCGACGGCGAGCCGATCGCAAACTCGATCGAGATGGAGGCGCTCCTCTACGCCGCGGGGACCAGGCAGTGCCAGGTGGCCGCGTTCTTCGGCATTCACCCGGGAGTGAACCGGGCCTACGTCGCCGTCTGCCCGCCGGCGCCGGGCGTCCGGGAGCGCCTCGCCGGTTGTGTGACGTTTGTCGACGAGGATTGGGAGGAGATCGATCCCGCGAAGCGGGAGCGCCTCGCGGAACTCTTCAGTATCACGCCCGAAGAGGTTCTGGTGGTAGGGGAGGAGCGGTTCCGCGAGCTGGTGCTCGAACGGGTCGCGCTCCTTGACGTCTACCGTTGACCCGCTGATGCGTGGGTGAGGATGTGCCTGATCTCGGGGATGATGATGTCCCGGGCGGCGAGCGTGACCGCCTTTGTGGATCCAGGGATGCAAAAGACCGCCCGGCCGCCGATGACGCCGGCGATCGCCCGTGAGAGGATGGCAGCGGTCCCGATCTCTTCGTAACTCTTCTGCCTGAAGAGCTCGCCGAATCCTGGGATCTCCTTCTCAAGCAGCGGTGCGACCGCTTCTATAGTGCGGTCGTCGGGCGTGAGCCCGGTGCCCCCGGTGAAGATGATGCAGTTCGCGCGCGAGAGGGCGACGTAGACCTCGGACCGGATCCCATCCAGGTCGTCGGGGACCACGTTGTAGTGAGTTACCTCGATTCCGGCAGCCGAAAGGAGGTCGATGAGCGTCTTACCGCTGGTATCGGTCCCGGGTTTCCGGCTGGAAGAGACGGTGACGACGGCACCGGTCACAGTGAGGGGCTTAAGATGGTTACTCTCCATACGATCTTCCAGTACCCCTGTAGCACGCATTTTACTTCTTTGTATCTCCCGGAAGGGGGTGCGCAATCCCCAACCCCTTTGTTTCGACTGGAACCTGGAAGGGGTCCGGGGTCAGAACCAATGTGGATGAGTGGGAAGAACAGAGGCCTCTGATGGGTGATAAGACTTTCTGAAGAGAGATCCGACGGTTTTTCCTTGATAATCGGTCCTGAGCACCCTGATTAGATGACCTCCTCCAGGTATCCAGGAAGACCTCACGGTCCGGGCAGGGTATCTTCCCGGGGATGGGGATCAGGTTTCTCCCAGGGACCCCTCCCTTGTGTATCCCAGGTAGCCATAATTTGTCAGCCGGTCTGGTGTGAGCTCCCCCCTCTGTACACAGCCGGCAAAATCAACGTAAATTCCTGATCAGGTCATCCAACCTGGTTTGTAATTCAATAAACCGGGTTTATTGTCATCTTTTTGCATTTTCTTCCCAGTTTCGAACTTTTCTTGTTTTCTGGTGCTTTCTCTGGCTCTTTTTCTCTTCCAGTACTTCTACGATATATCTTTATATCTTGAATTTCAGAGGTACACATGAATATTATCATCACGTTTGCATGCACGAGACAGCCCTGTATCATCATCACTCTCCACTGGAAACAAAGGGGTCGGGGCGTCACCGGGATCACCACTCTGCTATTCTCCACCATTTCACTATCACTCCACAGCCCTCACGGGTCTTCTGCCTGCGATCAACCCCCTCTAAGTTCCACTGGAAACGAAGGGGTTATCTGCCTCAAGAACGATCATATTAAGAGCCCGCGACACGAAAATTTCCTGTCCTGGCAACCTCCCCCGGTGACATCATGTCGGACGATAAGACCAACCCAATGGGCCTATTCAAAAAATACCTAACCAATAGACGTATATTTAAGAACAGGGAAGTGCTCCGTCACAGCTATCGTCCCCACATTCTCCCTCACCGGAAGCCGCAGATCGATGAACTGGCATCTATCCTTGCGCCTGCCCTCAACAACGAAACCCCCTCAAACATCCTCATCTATGGCAAGACCGGGACCGGGAAGACGGCCTCGGCCAGATATGTCGGGACTGAACTTGAGAACGCGAGCGCGCTCGCCGGGACGAAGTGCAGGGTCATCCACCTCAACTGTGAAGTGATAGATACCCAGTACCGGGTGCTCGCCCAGATCGCGAATTGCCTTGACGACATCGACCAGCACCCAAGCGACAGCCCCCGGACTCTCATCCCGATGACCGGGTGGCCGACCGACCAGGTCTACATGGAGCTCAAAAACCAGCTTGAGAGCAGCGGTGGGGTCATGGTCATCATCCTTGACGAGATCGACAAACTCGTCAAGAAGAGCGGCGACGACACTCTCTACAACCTCACCCGGATCAACTCCGACCTCAAGTTCGCGAAAGTGAGCATCATCGGGATCTCAAACGACCTCAGGTTCACCGATTTCCTGGACCCCCGTGTCCTCTCCTCGCTCTCAGAGGAGGAGATCGTCTTCCCCCCCTACAACGCCCCGCAACTCTGCGACATTCTCCAGCAGAGGGCCGATATGGCGTTTGTCGAGGGGGCGCTCGGCGAGACGGTCATCCCGCTCTGTGCGGCGCTCGCGGCACAGGAGCACGGTGATGCGAGGAGGGCGCTTGACCTCCTCAGGGTCTCGGGGGAACTTGCAGACCGCGAGAACGCCACGAGCGTGGGTGAGAAGCACGTCAGGATGGCACAGGAGAAGATCGAGACCGACAGCATGGTGGAGTGCGTCTCCACCCTCCCGACCCAGAGCAAGGCGGTCCTCTACGCGATGCTGATCCTTGAGCAGATGGGGAAGAGGATCTTCACGAGCGGTGAGGTCACGGTGGTCTACCGGGAGATCGCGCGGATCATCGACCTCGATGTCCTGACGCACCGCAGGATCACGGATCTCATCTCAGAGCTCAACATGCTCGGCGTCATCAACACCCGGGTTGTCTCCCGCGGCCGCTACGGCCGGACGAAAGAGATGTGGTTCGATGCGACGACAAGCAAGATCGAGGAGGTCATCACGCGTGACCCGAGGCTCGACGACCAGAGGCTGAAAGAACTCGATATCAACCGATTAAGAGCAATGTTCAGGTGATACCATGGACGAAAAGGATCTAATCCTCCTCCAGCTGCTGGAGGAGAACTGCCGCACACCGGTGAGCGATCTCGCGGTGATGGCCGAACTGAGTGAGCAGGATACGAGAGACCGGATCAGCAGGCTGGAGGCGGCCGGCGTCATCCGCCGCTACGCGGCGGTCGTCGACTGGGAGCGGGCAGGCAACGGCAGCGTCACTGCGGTGATCGAACTGAAGGTCTCGCCCGAGCGGGACTTTGGCTACGACCGGATCGCGGAACGGATCGCCCGGTTCCCGCAGGTCCGGTCGCTCCGGCTGATGACCGGCACCTACGATCTCCAACTGCTGGTGACCGGTTCGAGCATGCATGAGATCGCACGGTTCGTGGCCGAGCAGATCGCTCCGCTGGACCGGATCCGGGAGACGGCGACGCTTATCATTATGAAGACCTACAAGGAGAACGGCGTCACCTTCGCCGTGCGCGGCGAGGCTGAACGTCTCCCGTACTCGTTCTGAGGTGAGGGGTGTTGAGGGATTTTGTCTCAGCACGGGCCCGCGCCATTCCTCCTTCCGGGATCAGGCGGTTCTTCGATATCGCGCAGACGATGGAGGATGTCATATCCCTGGGTGTCGGCGAACCGGATTTCGTGACCCCCTGGTGCGTCTGCGAGGCGTCCATCTACTCAATCGAGCAGGGGTCGACCGCCTACACCTCAAACAAGGGGACGCCCCAGCTCAGGGGCGCCATCAGCCGCTACCTCGATTCCCGGTTCGGTATTCGCTACAATACTGATGAGGAGATCATCGTTACCTGCGGCGTCTCGGAGGCGGCTGATATCGCCATCAGGGCTGTTGTGGATCCGGGCGACGAGGTGCTGGTCGCCGAGCCCTGCTATGTCTCCTACACCCCCTGCGTCTCGCTCGCCGGCGGGATCCCGGTGACGGTTCGCTGCCGCGCTGAGGACGAGTTCCGGCTGACGGCCGACGCACTCGCGGAGAGCATCACCCCGCGGACGAAGGCCCTGATAACAAACTTCCCGAACAACCCCACCGGCGGGGTGATGCAGGAGGCGGACTGGCGCGCCGTCGCTGACCTCCTGGTCGACCATGACCTCCTGCTTATCAGCGACGAGGTCTACGCCGAGCTCACCTATGACGGCAACCACTTTGCGCCGGCGGCGATCCCCGAGCTCCGCGAGCGGACGATCACGCTCAACGGGTTCTCAAAGGCCTTCGCGATGACCGGATGGCGGATCGGCTACCTCTGCGCGCCGCCGGAGATCTCCGCGGCGGCCTTAAAGATCCACCAGTACGTCGCGCTCTGCGCTCCCGTTATGGGGCAGGTTGCAGCGTATGAAGCGCTCCGGAACGGGGAGGCGGAGAAGGATGCCATGGTCAGGGAGTACCGGCTCCGTCGCAATCTCTTCGTCGACGGGTTAAACAAACTCGGTCTTACCTGTCACCTCCCGAGGGGTGCGTTCTACGCATTCCCCTCGGTGGAGAGCACCGGCATGACCGATACCGAGTTTGCGGAGGCGCTCCTTCGCGAGCAGCACGTGGCGGTCGTCCCGGGAAGTGTCCTCGGGCCGTCCGGCGCCGGGCACGTGCGGTGCGCCTATGCGGTCTCGCGGGACGATCTCAAAGAAGCCCTTGCACGGATGGGGCTTTTCCTGGAATCGAGAAAATAAAAACAGCCTCCGGGACCCCCGGTGGCAAACCGATACCTTTTTAATCATCCTCTCTGCATAAGCGGCTGGCATTCTATTGTCAGACAGGGGAATGACGGGCAGAGAACCCCTTTATTTCCACTGGAGATGTGGATCAATTCGGGGATTTTGATCGGCAGATGCGCCGCCATGCTCACTTCCTGGCTATGCCCCCGGTCCTGGAAATGCCGGGCAGATCGTCGGGTTCGTATCCGCGCTCCGATCGTGAAACTTCCATGACAGATCGCCCTGCCGGTTCGGGGAAATCTCGATGTGGCGGTCTTGAATATTCAGGAGATGAAGTTTCCAGTGGAAATGAAGGGGTCCTGAACCTGGAGGCGATCGGTTCGGAGGATCTTCTGCGGCCGCAAAGGTTGATATGGAATGCCCGGTTGCTTGCCCGAATACCGAATATAAGCGTATATTGGCGGAAAGCGGATACGGTCGGTCGGCATCCCGCGCCGGGCGATGCGCTCTCCGCGGTCGTAGTAATTGCCCCGGAATATACCCCGAGATCTATTTTTGCTGAGCAATATATTCCGCTGGAGAAATTCTGCAGAATCCTTGAGTGGTGATGGCGACGAGGATATGACCTCTACCGGGAGGTTTTCCCCTGATCTGAGATTCACAGGGGAGTCTTCCCAGCCTCAGTTGTTCCCGGGGCATTAATGGTCATTGCACCGAACATTTTGCACGCGACATTCCCTCGTGCGGAAGAGCGCGAAGCATTGATGCCCGTGGGGTCACTATGCTCCTCATCGCGATCTCCCGCGTGGCTTTCCGCGTGAGGTGGTGATCGCTCCCACGCATCAGGACCACAAGATAAGGTAGAATTTTGGTGACTGGGAGGCTCCCCTGTTCTGTTCCACCGTGCCCCGGGTCTGGCTTGTGCGGGGAGGAGGCGAGCCCCCTCCCCTGCCCCCACCCCCCAGGGAGATTCCCACCACGGTCCACTGCTACGTCGGCAAGCCTGGGGAATAGGCGCTTTCATGCGTACTGCCTCTCGTTCTGCCCCATGAATGCTCCCGCGTGGCTTTCCGCGCAAGACCGGCGATCACTCCAACGCATCCTCACGTTAAGGTGAACATGGTCCACTACCCACAGTCATGGCGGGGATATCCGGCATTCCCTCGGGCACGGGGCGGCGCTCGACAGGCGGTGCAGGACCCGGTCACCTTTAAGCGGAACTGCCGCTCTCCCGGTGTCACATTGTAACGTTTATCAGCATGTATCACTCCATCCTACTTGATAGAACAATGAGCTGTACTATTATCGTCGGCGGGTTCTTTGGTGACGAGGGAAAAGGAAAGATCGTAGCCCACATCGCTCACCAGGACAAACCATCCATCATTTCGCGGGGCGGCGTCGGCCCGAACGCCGGGCATACCGTCTGCGTTGGAGACAAGGAGTATGGTGTCAGGATGGTCCCCTCCGGGTTCGTGTATCCGGAAGCGGACCTTATGATAGGGAGCGGCGTCCTCGTCGACCCCCGTGTCTTCCAAAAGGAGGTCGACCTGCTCGGCGTCAAGGGCAGGATCTTCGTCGACGGGCGGTGCGGCGTCATCGAAGAGGAGCATATCGCCCGGGACCGGGGGAGCGAGCACCTGCGCAAGAAGATCGGGAGCACAGGGACAGGGTGCGGACCGGCGAACGCCGATCGCGTGCTCCGGACCTCCCGGCAGGCAAAAGACGTCCCTGAACTGGAAGACTACATCACCGATGTGGCCCAGGACGTAAACGACGCCCTGGACGAGGATAACGTGGTGCTCCTCGAGGGGACCCAGGGCTTCGGGATATCGCTCTACTTCGGGACTTACCCCTACGTGACCAGCAAGGATACGTCGGCTTCCCAGATCGCCGCCGACAACGGTGTCGGCCCCACCCGGATCGACGACGTCATCGTCGTCTTCAAGGCCTACCCCACCCGGGTCGGCGAAGGCCCCTTCGCAACAGAGATGTCGCTTGAACAGTCGCACGAGCTCGGTATCGAGGAGTTCGGCACCGTCACCCGCCGTCAGCGCCGCATCGGCCTCTGGGACGGGAAGATGGCCCGCTACTCGGCGATGATCAACGGGTGCACCCAGGCTGCGATAACCGGGATTGACCGGATTGATCCGGCCTGTTTCGGCGTGACCGACTACGACCGGCTGACCGGGAAGGCGAAGGACTTCATCGCCCGGGCCGAGAAAGACATCGGCAAACCCGTCACCCTGATATCGACAGGTCCCGAGATGTCCCAGATCATCGATCTCCGGAGTGAGCTATGAGACGGAGCCTCATGGAGATCCTCTGCTGCCCGGTCTGCAAGGGCGACCTGCTGCTGACCGTGACCGAAGAGAACAATGAGGAGGTGCTGGAGGGGACTCTCCGGTGCGAGGCGTGCCGCGCCGACTACCCCATCAGTGAAGGTATCCCGAACCTCCTTCCGCAGACCGCCTGCGAGGAATGATCCCGCCGATGTCGGAGATTCACCTCAACCGCCGCGGGATCAACTTCATCGAGGTCCCGGAAGAGGTAGAGGCGACGCCGGGGAGCGACCTTACCCTCCATATCATCAACCACGGCTCTCCGCTCCACATCACCCTCGCCTCAACAAACTCCTCACTCTTCACCGATTTTTTCCACGAGAACCTCTACGTGGTCGGGGATGCGGAGTTCACCATTCCTATCCGCGAGGGCGCTTATCCGGGGGTCTTCTCCGTGGAGGTCATATCGGGATACGGCGCCCGGCGGGCGGAGTTCCGGGTTGTGGTCAGGGAGCGGGCGGCCCCGGAGCCCGAGCCGGTTGAGGTCTCCCCAGCGGCGCCAGTCCCGGCGGTCTCCTCCGGGTGGCGGTCCTCCGCCCCGTTCATTCTCCTCGGCGCCGTTGCCCTGGCGCTCTACGGGTTGTGGCTGACTTACCGGGTTGATCTCTTAAATGCCGCTGCGTTTGCGGCGCTCTTCCTCGGGGTCATCCTCGCATGGTTGCGGCAGCGGTCGTAGTCGCCGCGTCGCTGCTGGTGGATCGGCTGGTCGGGGACCCGCACTCCCGTTACCATCCGGTGGCGCTCCTCGGTCGGTTCATCGGGTGGTGGGGAGTCCCGGGCCGCTACCCGGCCGGTATCGAGCGGGCTTATGGTGTTGCGGGAACCGTTCTGACCGCGGCGCTCTTCGCCGCCCCGTTTGTCTTCGTCCAGTTCGCTGCCCCCTGGTACCTCTACCTCCTCCTTGCGCCCCTCCTCCTCAAGGTCTGCCTGGCCTGGCGGTCGCTTGAGGAGCATACCGCGGCGGTGGTGCAGGCGCTCGGGGACGGCGGCATCGATGCGGCCCGCGCCCGGGTCGGGATGGTGGTGAGCCGGGATACGGCGCACCTTGAGCGCGAACACGTCCTCTCGGCCGCCTATGAATCGATGACCGAGAACCTGGTGGACAGCATCATCTCCCCGCTCTTCTACTTCGGGTTCTTCGGCCTTGCGGGGGCGGCGGTCTTCCGGTCGGTCAACACCATGGATGCGATGCTCGGCTACCGGGACGAGCGGCTCTGGATCGGGTGGTTCCCGGCACGCGCAGACGACGTCTTAAACTTCATCCCGGCCCGCGTCACCGGCATCATCCTGCTCGCCTACTTTGCCGTGAAGGGCCGGTTTGCCCCGGCTTGGGCAGCCCTCCGCCGGGACGCGAAGAAGCGCCCCGGGTTCAACGGCGGG
>NZ_DAQR01000122.1:0-11997 GCF_002502935.1 Methanoculleus sp. UBA413 | reverse complement strand
GTCATCGCCGGCGGCGTCGGGATCAGGCTTGAGAAGCCGGGGGTCTACACGCTCGGGGACCCCGAGCTGACGCTTGAGGAGGGGGGCGCCGGGATCGTCCGTGCGGTCAGGGCGGCGGTGATCATCTTTGCCATCTTTGAGATCGCCGCACTATTTTTATTGGGGTCCGTGAGCTATACATAAGAATAATGAAACTCGAGGAACTGAGATTTGGCACCGAGCTGATCGAGCGCGGCTTTGCGTCGCTGCAGAACGGCGGCGTTATTATGGACGTCGTCAACGCAGAGCAGGCAGAGCTCGCCGAGGAGGCCGGTGCCGTCGCCGTTATGGCGCTTGAGAGAGTCCCTGCCGATATCAGAGCGGCCGGGGGCGTGGCCCGCATGGCCGACCCACAGAAGATCGTCGAGATCATCGACGCGGTCTCCATCCCGGTGATGGGGAAAGCGAGGATCGGCCACTTTGTCGAGGCGCAGATCCTGGAAGCGCTCGGTGTGGATATGGTCGACGAGAGCGAGGTGCTGACCCCGGCGGACGAGCAGTTCCATATTGATAAGACACGGTTTGATGTCCCGTTCGTCTGCGGCGCCCGGAATCTCGGGGAGGCGCTCCGCCGGATCGATGAGGGAGCAGCGATGATCAGGACGAAGGGCGAGGCCGGGACCGGCAACGTCGTGGAAGCGGTTCGCCACATGCGGGCGATCATGGGAGGGATCCGGGCGCTCGCCGGCCTCTCCACGCAGGAACTCGTCGACCGGGCCCGCGAGATCGAGGCGCCCGCAGAACTCGTCGTCGAGTGCGCAAACCTCGGCCGCCTTCCTGTGGTGAACTTCTCGGCCGGCGGTATCGCAACACCCGCCGACGCGGCCCTGATGATGCAACTCGGGGCCGACGGTGTCTTTGTCGGGTCGGGCATCTTCAAGTCGGCAAACCCCGAGGCGACCGCCCGGGCGATCGTGGAGGCGGTGGAGCATTACGATGATCCGAAGGTCATCGCCGAGGTGAGCAGGGGGCTTGGCGAGGCGATGAAGGGACTTGATATCCGCATGCTCCGGGAAGACGAGATCCTCCAGACCCGTGGGCGGGCCTAAAACCTCGTCCCGATACACGTTGCGCGCAACGCCTTCGGGCGGCAGGTCGACTCCTGCGAGGTTTTTCTTGACGTAGGGGGACTTGCCGGTCCGGTCCGCCTTCGTCAGGGCCCCGGTATCGAGGTGCCCGCCCGCACCCCGGAAGGGATCGTGGTGGTCAGGAGCGGCCAGCATATGGCGTTTGCCTTCCACCCGGTGCTCGGCGGGGACTTGCGCCTGCACCGGATGTTCTTAGAGCGCCTCGGGGTAGAGGCCCGGGCCCCGCTTATCCCCTTTCGCCCGGCTTGTCTGCGGCGGTGTCCGCCAGCCGCTGCGCCCACGTCTCGCCGTCGGCGGTCAGCCGGTAGATGATCCAGTTTCCCTGCGCCTCGCCGGCGATCAGCTCCGCCTTCCTCAGGACACCGAGATGGTAGGAGAGCCGCGAGTCGGCGATGCCGAGCACAGCCTTGATGACGCAGACGCAGAGCGGTTGCACGAAGAGCATTGCCAGGATCTTAAGGCGGAGGGGGTCGGCGAGTGTCCTGAAGACGGCGCTCTGTCTGGAGAGCGTCTCGTCTCGGGGGAGGTGTGCAATCAGTTCTTTGAGCCCCCCACATGCCGAAAGCGACTGCTCTACCTCCTCCGGGAGGGTCTGCAGCCTCCGGTCCGCGCCATGCCCCTCATCCACAGAGAAACATCTCCATGCTCATCAACCTACTATTCGCGGGCGATCAGAAAAATACATCAGCCCGGGCTACGCCAGGATATTTCAATAATTTTTGAAATGAAAACCTTCATACGCCAGCGCCACCAACAGTATTTCAAATATGATTGAACCGCTCCGCCGCACCGGCCGGGGCAGACGTGATGACCATGACGGACGAGAAAGATAAAAAAGAAGGTACAAAAATCGGATCGCGGATAAAGAGCCTCTTCTCCTCGGGCTGTGGCTGCGGCACCGGCGGCGGCTGCTGCGGTACCCGGATCGTCCCGAAGAAGAAGGAAGAACCTGACAGAGGAGAGCAGTAAACTATCGGTGAGGGAGAGACCTGATGGACCTTCTGGCAACACTCATCACCGCCGGGCAGTTCTTCGTCGTGATCGCCGGGGAACTGATCCTGCTCTTTGTCGGGATCACGTTCCTCGTCGGGCTGCTCCAGGCTTACATCCCTGAAGAGCGGATACGCAGCGTGCTTGCCGGGAGGCGGCAGGGTGTCGGGAACGTCATCGGGGCCACTTTCGGAGCGCTCACCCCGTTCTGTTCCTGCTCGACCATCCCCATCCTGCTCGGGCTCCTTGAGGTCGGGATCCCCTTTGGGGTCTGCATGTCGTTTCTGCTTGCCTCCCCGCTCCTAAACCCGATAATCCTCTCACTTCTCGTCGCGCTCATCGGGGTTGTGCCGACCGCCGTCTACGCTGCCGTCACCTTCACCGCTGCTGCAGGCATAGGCTGGCTCCTCGGGCGGCTCGGCTACGGGCGCTACGTCAAGGACGTGATGGTTGAAGGAAGACCGGAGCCCTGCGACTGTGCTGTGGCCGTAAGCCACGGCACCCGCATCCGCAGCGCATTCTCCTTCGCAGTCAGCCTTTTCCGGCAGGTGCTCCCCTATCTCCTCCTCGGTGCGGGCATCGGCGCGTTCATCTACGGGTTCGTCCCTGAAGGCCTGATCGTCTCCCTCGCCGGGCCAAATAACCCGCTTGCCATCCCGGTGGCAGCGGTGATCGGAGTGCCGATGTACATCCGGGCAGAGACAATCATCCCCATCAGTGCCGTCCTCCTCGAGAAGGGGATGGGCATCGGGGCGGTCATGGCTCTGATCATCGGCGGCGCGGGGGCAAGCATCCCGGAAGTGACGCTCCTTGCCGCGATCTTTGAGCGAAGGCTCGTCGCCGCCTTTGTGGTGACGATCCTCATGGTCGCCGTCCTTGCCGGCGTCGTGTTCCAGGTGCTCAGCGTGATCTGACCTGCCCGTCATGAGGTGAACGAACCATGGATGAGAAACCCTGTTCTGCCGCGGATGCGCTGTATGCCGCCGCGCTTGCGGGAGAGCTCCGGCCTGGCGGGCGGTGACCGGCGATGGGCACCACCGACCAGGGGACCTCCGGCTCCCGGCTCTCGTTCCTCGACCGCTACCTGACCCTCTGGATCATCCTTGCCATGGTGGCCGGCGTCGCCATCGGCTACTTCGTCCCCGCGGTCCCGGCAGCGATCACGGGGTTTTCGGTCGGGACAACCTCGATCCCCATCGCCATCGGGCTGATCCTGATGATGTACCCGCCGCTTGCGAAGGTCCGGTACGAGGAGCTCGGGCTGGTCTTCCGGGACAGGAAGGTGCTCGGCCTCTCCGTCGTCCAGAACTGGGTCGTCGGCCCGGTGCTGATGTTCCTCCTTGCGGCGTTCTTCCTTGCAGGCCGGCCGGAGTTCATGTACGGCCTTATCCTGGTGGGCCTTGCCCGGTGCATCGCGATGGTGATCGTCTGGAACGACCTTGCCGGGGGCGATTGCGACTACTGTGCCGCCATCGTGGGCTTGAACTCCGTCTTCCAGGTGCTCTTCTACGCCGTCTACGCCTACGTCTTCATCACCGTCCTCCCGCCGCTCCTCGGGATCGGGGCCGGGACGGAGGTGCCGATCACGATTTCGGGCGTCGCCGCGACGGTCTTTGTCTACCTGGGCATCCCGTTCATCGCCGGGTTCGTCACCCGGTTCACGCTCCTCCGGGCACGATCGAAGGAGTGGTACCATGAGCGGTTCATCCCGAAGATATCGCCGATCACGCTCATCGCCCTGCTCTTCACGATCGTCGTGATGTTCTCGACCCAGGGTGGCAACATCGTCGCGCTCCCGCTGGATGTCCTCAGGATCGCCATTCCGCTCACGATCTACTTCCTCGTGATGTTCTTCGTCTCGTTCTGGATGTCCTGGAGGCTCGGGGTCGATTACGGCAGGGCAACGGCGCTCTCGTTCACCGCGGCGAGCAACAACTTCGAACTTGCTATCGCCGTCGCCATCGGGGTCTTTGGTATCAGCTCCGGTGTGGCGTTTGCCACTGTCATCGGCCCGCTGATCGAGGTCCCGGTGCTGATATCGCTCGTGAACGTGGCGCTTCTGATCCGGGACCGGTGGTACGGGGGAGAGGCGATGGGAAGATATCCCATTAATTCCCAGTAGAGATGGTATCATGAAGAAGGAACTCGTCATCGAATGGAAGCACATCGGAAAAGACATTGAGCACACCTGTGAGCGGTGCGAGGAGACCGGGATGGCGCTCAATGCGGTTCTCGCGGAGATCAGCATGCTCCTTGAGATGGAGGGAGTCAGCGTGCGGATAATCGAGACCGTCCTCGAAAACGACGCGGTCGCGGAGTCAAACAGCCTCCTCTTCAACGGGGTGCCGATCGAGGACCTCCTCGAGGGGATCGAGGTGACCACCACGCCCTGCGGCTCCTGCTCCTGCATCACCTGCGATGCGGAGACGGAGTGCCGGGCGCTCCGCTATAACGGCGAGGAGTACGAGGCGATCCCGCCGGACCTGATCGGGCGGGCGGCCGCAAAAGCGCTTGAGATGGAGTGAAGTTGTGGCGGATCCCGTCACCCTTATCACCTGCTCCGGCCTCTCGAAGACCGGGAAACTGACCAACCCCGGGCGGGCATGGTGCTCCTGCGGGCGAGTCCGGGCCTTGTGGAGGCATGCGTCCCGGCAGACCGGCCGCAGGTGTTGCTTGAGGAGGCGGCGCGCTACGCAGAGCGGATCCTCGTGCTCGACGGATGCGGGAGTGCCTGTGCGCTCCGGAAACTCCAGGGGATCGGGGTCGAGCCGGACCTGCACATTGTCGCGACCGGATGTGGGATAGCAAAAGGAGGCATGGCAGAGCCGCAGTTCGACGAGATCGAGAGGCTTGCGGGGGCCGTGCTCGCGGCCCTCCGGGGCGAGAGGGAGTGAATTTTCGTTGACGGGTTTCTCCCCCGGGTGATCCCCACCACGGTCCACTACCCGGGGGAAAGGCCGTTTTCATTTGTGCAGCGTGAGGCGTTGCCTCACGCGGGTTTGGTAATCTGCGGCCGGATTGTGCGGCCGGCTCGGAGGGAACCTGAGAACCAGAGGGTATGAGCGTGCTCCTGATCCTGGACCGGTACTGCCGGGCCGGAGCGGCGCATTTTAAATTATATTCGTTAACATCCTCATAAAGTTAAATGGGTATTTTAAATACGGCTCACGTCCCAACTACGGTACCAGAATCCTCCGATACCTCCCTTCCCGGAGCGTGCCGGAAAAACCGAATGGACGTGGTAATTATTACAAAACATTGTCATATTCTGCTTGTAATGCTCGGCATCTGTGCAGTTCTCCTCTGCGCCTCCGCTGCCTGCACTGGCACCCAGACCATCGAATCCCCTGCAGAAAACCGCACGATCACCGATATGGCGGGCCGGACCGTCGTCGTGCCGTCGGAGATCAAGAGTGTCCTGTGCACCTCGCCGCCGTCGACCAATCTCGTCTATATGGTCGCGCCCGACCGGCTCGCGGGCTGGAGCTTCCTGCCTGAGAAGGAGTACACCCCCGAGAAATACGCGGCGCTCCCGGTCGTCGGGGGCTGGTTCGGGAAACAGACCGGCAACTACGAGAACTTCATATCGATGCATCCCGACATCGTCATCGAGGGCTACACCACCGACGGCGGGGCGGCGCGCGCTACCGTCGCCGAACGGCAGGAGAAGATGGGTTCCATCCCGGTCGTCGCCGTCGAGGATACCACCAACTCCACCGGCTACTCCGCCCCCATCAGGTTCATGGGCGACCTCCTCGGTGAGGAGGAGCAGGCCGAAGCGATGATCTCATTCTACGAGGGCGTGCTTGCCACGGTGACGGAGCGGGTGGCCTCGATCCCCGACGATGAACGGGTGGGTGTCTACTACGCCGAGGGTCCCAGGGGGCTCACGACCGATCCCACCGGCTCGCAGCACTCCGAACTCATCGAACTCTGCGGTGGGAGAAACATTGCAGATTGCGCGATCACGCCCGGAATAGGGATGACCGAGGTCTCGATGGAGCAGATCATCGCCTGGGATCCAGAAGTCATCCTGGCCGGGGATCCGGGGTTCTACGCCACGGTCAGGACCGACCCGCTCTGGCAGGATATCACCGCCGTGAAGAATGACCGGGTCTACCTCACCCCGCGGACGGCGTTCTGCTGGTTCGACCGCCCGCCCGGCATCAACCGGATCATCGGGATCCCCTGGACAGCGAAAGCCCTCTACCCGGACCTCTTCGGCGACATGGACCTTGAGGGCCTCGTCCGGGAGTATCACGAGACATTCATCCACGTATCGCTCACCGACGACCAGATTCATCAGATCCTGAATCCCTGAGGCCTGATGAGCATGGGACATGAAAAGGACCGTGAGGGGGCACAGCGCATGGACCGGATCGCAAAGACCGCCTTTGCCCCGGTCTACCCGGTGATCGCGGAGCAGATCCTTGACCGGTGCGGGATCTCCCGCGGCCGGTGTCTCGACGTCGGCAGCGGTCCCGGGTCGCTCGGGATCGCGCTTGCGCGGGCAAGCGATCTCGCGGTCACGCTCCTCGACTCCTCCCCCGAGATGCTCGAGACCGCCGAGGGGAACATTAGGGAGGCCGGGCTTTCGGGCCGCTTCTCGCTCCTCCGCGGTGATGTCCACGCGATCCCGCTCCCTGCGGGGTCGGTCGACCTCGTGGTCAGCCGCGGCTCGGTCTTCTTCTGGGAGGACCTTGCCCGGGCGTTCTCCGAGATCTACCGGGTGCTTGCGCCCGGCGGGAAGACCTACGTCGGGGGCGGGTTCGGGACCGCCGAACTTCGGGACTCGATCGCGGCTGCGATGACGAAGGAGAACCCTGAATGGAAGAGTTTCCGCGATAAAAACCTCGGTCCCGATAACCGGGCGCGGATCGCAGGCGTCCTCGCGGGCCTCGGGCACCGTCACCGGATCATCAACGACGACTCAGGGCTCTGGGTCATGATGGAGAAGGGGGAGTAGGCATGCGGTGCTCTATCTGCGAGAACCGGTGTGTCATCCCGCTCGGGGGGACCGGGCGGTGCAGGATGTACACAAACGAGGACGGGGCGATCGTCGAGCGGTTCCCCGACCACTACATCGCTGCCATGCCGATATCCATCGAGACGATGCCGATGTGCCATTACCACCCCCGGGAGACATTCCTGCAGGCGAGCGGCATCGGGTGCACCTTCTCCTGCGGGGGGTGCATATCAGAGACGGTCGCCCACCACGCCGAGGCCGTCTCCGGCGCCCTCAAGCATATCCCGCCCGCCGCCCTGGTCAGGCGCGCCCGGGAGGAGGGATGCCGGGGGATCGCGTTCTGCCTCAACGACCCGACCGCCATGCACCAGACCTTCCTCCGGGTGGCCCGGGCGGCGCACGATGCGGGGCTCCTGGTCGGGTGCGCGACGAACGGCTACTACACCGAAGAGTCCCTCCGTGACCTCACGCCCGCCATCGACTTCGCAAACATCGGGCTGAAAGGCGTATCTGATGCGTGCTACCGCGCATGCGGGGCGGTCTCGGCCGAACCGACCTTCAGGACGGTGCGGGCGCTTCATGAGGCAGGCGTCCACGTCGAGGTCTCCTGCATCTACGCCCGGGGTTCTCGCGACGAACTCCGCGCCGCTGCCGCCCGGATTGCAGAGATATCCCCTGATATCCCGTTCCTCGTTATGCGGTTCATACCGTTCGGCGACGAGCCGCCGGAGAGGGAGCCGACGATCGCTGAGTCCGAGCAGATCTGCGACGAATTGCGACGGACGCTCTCCTACGTCTACCTCTTCAACTCGCCCGGCACCGGGTATCTCAATACGGCGTGCCCTTCCTGCGGGGAGACGGTCGTCAGGCGGGAGTTCTTCGGGCCGATGGGGGCGCGGACGATCGCGATACCCCCGGATGCCCGGTGCTCCTGCGGGTTTTCGCTCCCGGTGGTCGGGAGTATCGGGGAGATGCCCTACGCCGAGCCCGGTATGATGGGCGGCTACCGGTTCACGAGGGCGCTCGAGATGGTCCACGCCATCCTGGTCTGCCTTGGAGTTACGTCTGACGCCGACCTCGCCCGGATCTGGGCCGGGGTGATCAGGGACGACTTTATCCATGACCTCCACGGGAAGATCCAGCGGATAGACGGGTACCTCGGCCTCATCCGTGAACTTGGGGAGCGGGCGGGCCGGCCAGAAGCGGCGGAGCGGCTCGCCTCCTACATCAGCGACCGGGTGGCTTTGGTCTCGTCGGCGATCGAGGGCTGTCCCCGGCCCCGGGTCTACTACTCGATGGGGACACCGCTCTTCGCCCTGAACGCCGAGCGGTTCGAGATGGACCTTGTGGAGGCGGCCGGCGGCGACCCGGTCAACCTCGGGATCGAACGTGCCGGGAAACCGGGCGTCAACATAACCCCGGAAGAGTTTGTCGCGTTCAACCCAGAGTACATATTCATATCCGGGTTCCTCTCGGCACCGGCCTCAGATTACCTTGCGGCATGCCGGAGGATGGGGCTTTCCGCCGACGCCATCGCGCTCGGCCACATCTACACCATGCCGCCGGGCTGGGACTTCGGCAACCCCCGCTGGGTTCTCGGCCTCACCGCCATAGCCGGCACCCTCCACCCGGAGCGTGCCAAATTTGACATTGCTGCAGAACAGGACCGGTTCTACCGGACATTTTACGGGACCAGCGCGGCCGCGGTATCAGGAAACAGGTCGTTCTACCGCCCGTAGGTGATCTCCCCGCCCACCGCACGGACGCACGAGAGCACCGCTTCCTCGACCTCCCCCGGGGCCGGGCACCCGGCGTTGGGATGGAGGATGCCTGCCACGGCCGCGATCGATGCCGCCCACCCGAGGCACCCCGTCTTTTTTCCGGCCGGGAGCCGGTATACAGCACCCCGCCTCACCGCTTCTGTGAGCACTCCCGCATCAAGGCAGGCCCGGACAAAGGTCTCCGTATCGACCGGGGCGACCGCCTGGTAGAATACGACTTCCGGCCGGAGCGCCTCGATCTCCCGGGCCGTGACCGGTCGTGCGTCCCGGTCGCTCCGTCCCAGGTTACGGTTCACCGGGTAGCCGCCGGCAGAACTGATGAGCGAGATCTCTGGTTTGTCGGCAAAGAGCGGGGCCAGGGGATGACCGAGCGCCATGTAGACCCGTGGCCGCCCCATACCGACGGTCTTATCCCTGATCCCTGATACGATTGAAAGGAGGTCCGAGGCGAGCCGTTCTCCCTCGTCCGGCCTCCCGCCGGCGGCCGCATATGACCGGAGGGCAGAACAGAACCCCCGTGGCGTGGCTATCCTCTCGTGGAGCGTCGAGAGCCCCCCGCTTGCGAGTTCAGCGGCAAGAACCCTGCCCTGCGCCGCCCGGTCGGTGACGCCCGCCGCCGCGAGCATGCCCCGGATGAGCTCAAGCCCGCGCGTGGGCCGGTAGCCGCCGGCGTACCTCGCCTCAGGCCGCCACTCTGTGGTCATCCGGCCTGATACCGGCACCCTCGCGCCGCACGCGCACCGCTCTCCCGGGTGCACCCACTCGTTCCTTGCCCCCATCGGCCCGTTGAAGGCCCGCCTGATGAGGATGCGCCCGCAGGCCGGGCATCTGGTGGAGAGCCGGCTCGTCCCCGGGGTGTTGAAGAGGTAGACGTTCTCGAGGATCGAGGAGACCGTCTCTGCAAGGTCTTCGGCCTCGCATGCCGCAGGCGCTCTCTCCTCCTCTCCTCCAGAGAACGGCATAAAGCGCATGATCTGGAAGGGGATGCCGGCGTCCGTAGCGGCAACCCTCTCTGCGGCAGAGACGACCTCATCCTCGCGGCCCCGCACGTAGACCACCGAGACCTCGACGTGGACACCCGCCTCATAGAGCGCCCGCACCGTCCTGAAGGCCGGCCCGGCCGAGGCCCCGCCGCACTCCCGGTAACACGCGTCAGACACCCCTTTCAGCCCCACATTGACACAGTCGAGGAGCGGTGCAAGGGCACACGTAGCCTCGTCCCCCAGGTAGCCGTTCGTCGAGCACCCAAAGAGCAGCCCGGCATCGTGCGCGGCATCAGCAAGGCGGAGGACGGTCGGCAGGGATACCGCGGGCTCGTTGATGCAGAAGAGGATTCCCCGGCAGCCTGCCGCCTCCGCTTCACTGACTACGTTATCGGGCGGAAGGCGCACGAGCGCCTCGGTGAGGGTGCCGGGGTCGGTGGTCAGGATTGCTGAGACGCATCCGGGGCAGGAGAGATTGCAACCGACCGAGGAGACGGCATAGAAGGTATGTCCCGGCCAGAAATGAAGGAAAGGGACCGTCTCTATGGCGGTCGGGTAGCGTGCCAGGTAGGAGTCGGGGAAGACCTCGACGGCCGCTCCTCCGGCACCCCGGTACATGCCGCATCTGCCGCACTCCCCCTCAGGGATCAGGCAGTGGTGTGCGCAACAGCGGCACTCATGCGTTAGCATCCCGCTTCTCTTCCTTTGCCGCGGTGGATCGCGGTATCGGGGTCATTATGCCTCCCCTTTGCCCCGGCAGCCGCAGGGGTTTATCGGGATGCAGACCGTCCGCCCGGCCTCCTCGATGTAGTGGACGCAGATATCGACCCCGTATGCTTCACGGAGGTTCTCCTTCGTGATGACGTCCTCGGCCGGTCCTTTCGCGATCAACCTGCCGTCCTGGAGGATGGCGGCCGAATGCGAGACCAGGAATGCGTGGTCGGGGAAGTGGGTGCACATCAGGATGGCGATCCCGTCGGCGGCGAGGCGGTCGATCGTCGCGATCACCTTCATCTGGTTGCCGATATCGAGGTGCGACGTCGGTTCGTCGAGGATGAGCAGCGAGGGCTCCTGGGCGAGGGCGCGGGCGATCATCACCATCTGCGCTTCCCCGCCAGACATCTCTGAGATGGGCTTCTCCCGGAGATGGGATATCCCGATCCGCGCAAACGCTTCATCCGCCTTCTCGTAGTCCTCCTCTTTCGGGACCGAGAAGGTCGAGATATGGGGCGCCCTTCCCATGAGGACGAAGTCAAGCGCCGAGAAAGGGAAGACGGAACGGTGGCCCTGGGGGACGTAGCCGACCTCCCGCGCGACCTCGTCGGGCCGCATACTGCTGACCCGGCGGCCGTTGATCTCCACCTCCCCCTTCTGGAGCGTGAGGATGTTTAGGATGCACTTGATCAGGGTCGATTTTCCCGTGCCGTTCCTCCCGAGGAGGGAGAGAACCTCTCCTCTCCGGAGGGAGAGGGAGACATCTTCAAACTGTTTTGTGATGCCGTCGTATGAGAACGACGCGCACTTGACGTTCAGGATCATGTCCAGCCGACCTTCTTTTGTGTTAAGAGGTATGCGAAGAACGGCGCGCCGACGAGCGCCGTCAGGATGCCGAGCGGGATCTCGGCTGCGGTCAGGGTTCTTGCGATATCGTCGACGACGAGAAGGAACGAGGCCCCGAGGATGGCTGATACCGGGATGAGCCTGCGGAAATCGGGGCCGACGAGCATTCTTCCTATATGGGGCACGACGAGACCCACCCAACCGACGATCCCGCTGATGCAGACCGCTGAGGCGGTGATGACGGTTGAGGCGACGATGAGCACCACGGTCATCCTCTTCGTGTCGAGCCCGAGTGCCTGCGCCTCCTCTTCGCCGACCGCGAGGAGGTTGATCCGCCACCTGATGAGAAAGAGGCAGAGGCTCCCGAGAAGAATCGGCGGGGCGACTGCGATGATCTCGGCGTTTGAGACCGCAGAGAGGCTCCCCATCAGCCAGAAGACGATCGCAGGCAGGGTATCGTAAGGGTCGGCGGCGTATTTGGCGAGGGAGAGGAGGGCGGAGAAGAGGGATCCGACGATGATCCCCGCGAGGACGAGGACGAGGGTCGAGGAGTTGTGGTAGACGCGGCCGATGCCGTAGGTGACGGCGAC
>NZ_DAQR01000024.1:8848-30586 GCF_002502935.1 Methanoculleus sp. UBA413 | reverse complement strand
CGACGACCGGGTCCGCGACGCGACGATCAACATCCTGCAGTTCGAGAAGTGGGGCCGGTCCTTCTCTTCGGTCGGCATCTTCGAGGACCAGGAGGAGATTAACCGCAAAGCCCTCGCGAAGTTCAGCGATGTCTCCGACAAACAGTTTTCAAACCTGCCGGGGAACAGAGACCGGATTGTGCAATATATCAGAGCTGTGATTGAGGCTGCTTCTGCCTGAAACCGCAGTCAACGCCCCCTTCTGACCGGGAGGGGTTCTGCTCTCCCGTCTTCGCGTGCTTCTGCGTGAGGCAGCCCGCCACCTCACACACCAACACTCCCAAACGCCGCCGCGACCCCCTACCTCCCCTCCCTCCGCGACGGGCACCCCTCACTGAACCCGCAGGTTGCGTGACACGTCTTCTCGGGGAGGTTGTCCCTCTTCTCGGCCCAGCGCACCAGCGGAATGATCGCTTCGCAGAGCTGGCGCCCGTCCTCAGTCAGCGAGTATTCCACCCGGGGCGGGATCTCGGGGAACGCCTCCCGCTGGATCAGCCCCTCGTTCTGCAGTTCCTTCAGGGTGTCGGTGAGGGACTTCGGGCTGATCCCGCCGAGGATCTCCATGATGTCGTTGAACCGCAGCCGCTCGTGATGGCCGAGGATGCTGATGATCAGGATGGCCCATTTCTTCGCTATCGTGGTGATGATCCCCTCAAGGGGGCAGAGGCAGATCCGGTCGCTATCCTTCTCCATAGTCACTACATTAGTATATAGTTTGTATTATTAATACTATCCAAACTATTGTAATAGTGTATACAACAGAAAGGAGGTGAATGTCGATGTGTACACCGGTTCATCACCAGGGCTGCTCGTGTCATCATGGTTCCTGTGGATGCATGCAATCCCTCACGATTGAGGAGGAGATCGTGATGCTGGAAGCCAAAAAGAAGCGGATGCAGGTCATGATCGATATGACAGACCGAAGGATCGAGAGCCTGAAGAAGAGGGCCTGAACGATTCACTTTTTTCGTGGGCGGGTCTGGTCCTCTGCTCCGACACCCGTGTCCACCCTCACAACCACCGGGCCGAAGCAACTATGAATACTCCCCACCAAAATACGAGTATCCATGCAATCCCGGGAAGAGATCGTTGCGACCCTGCAGCGCCTCAAGGATGACATCGCTGCACGGTTTTCGGTCAGCCGGATCGGTATCTTCGGCTCTGTCGCTCGCGGTGAGCAGACCGAGGCAAGCGACATCGACATCCTCGTCGAGTTCTCCCGGCCGGTCGGGTTCTTCGCCTTCCTCGAGCTCGAAGAGTACCTCTCACTGCATCTCGGCGCTCCCGTCGACCTGGTGACTCCCGATGCCCTCAAACCCGCCATACGGGAGCGGGTGGCCGCCGAGGTCGCCTATGCCTGAACGGTCGGCAGGTAAGTGACTGCCCAGACCCCGACACCTCACGCCGCCCCGAGCAGCCATTTCCAGAGCGGGACGCACCTGATACCCTCGACTTCCCCTGCCGTATCCTTCGTGATGAGTATACGATCCCTCACCCTGTTGCCGAACGCCCCGGCAAATTCCCGGAGGGCGTCTGTCTCCCGCTCCGGGAGGGTGTCGGTGTATGAGACATTAATCGCGGTCAGGGTGTTGTCAGGTTTTTTCAGGACAAAATCCACCTCCCCCTCTCCCTTCCAGTAGTAGGGTTCAAACCCGCGTCGCTTCAGTTCGAGGAACACCAGGTTCTCAACACGCTTCCCCTCATCCGCCGAGAAGTTGAACGAAACAGCGTTTCTGAGCCCGTTGTCGATGCAGTAGATCTTTTTGTTGTTCCGGGCCTGGGTCTTCAGAGAATAACTGAAGTACCGGACCTCAAAGAGAACCTTTGCCATCTCAGCATACCGGATGTACTCCCTGATCGTAACTGCATCGATTCCCAGCGCCTGCTCCAGCTGTCGGTAGGAATACGGAGAGGCGATGTTTGTCAGGAGATACGCCAGGAGATCGCTCATCGCCCGCTGGTTGCGCACCTCGTTTACCTGGACAATGTCGCGGTAGACGATGCTATCGTAGTATGCCTTAAGGAGGTCTTTTCTGACCATCGCGTCGGTCTGCCGCACAACCTGCGGAAAACCGCCTTCGTCCAGGTACTGCCTGAGCATCTGCATAAGGATATACTTCCGATCAGCCAGCGTGATGGGGTCGGTTGCAACCTCCACCCCGTTGAAGAGGAGATACTCGTTGAAGTCGAGCGGGTAGACCGGGATCGCCAGGTATCTCCCGCTGATCAGCGTCGATAACTCCGAGTCGAGGAGATAGGAGGAAGACCCGGATATCACCAGCCTGAACTGTTTCCGGTCGTATACCGATTTGATCCAGCGTTCCCATCCCGGGATGTTTTGGATCTCATCAAAGACCAGGAAGGCTCCTTCTTCGCCGCAGACCTCTTTGCGGTAGGTCTCAAGGACCGTCTCGAGCGGCCGGTCAAGCCTTGCTATCTCCGGCTCGTCACAGTTGACGAAGAGGACCTTCCCCGGCTCAACACCCTGGCCGTGGATCAGGTCGTCAACAACCTGGTAGAGCAGGGTGGTCTTGCCTGACCGTCGCACGCCGCTCAGGACCACGATCTCCCCGGAGGCGAGGTACCTCTTGATCTTTGAAAAATAGCGTTCCCGACGCACGCCGGTCGCGAAGTCCCTGCCGCTCCACCAGGGATTGAGTGATACCAGGAGTTCAAGAAGATCGGTCATACTCTTCATGTGGGTATAACCAGCCATAAATGTATGTTTTTGAGTGGTTATAACCACTCAAAAATTCTAATTTTCATGGGGTTATAACCGGCTATAGATCCGGGACCGGCACCCCCGCCCCCGCACCCTCATCTTGGATAAGCACCAACCCTTCTCCCGATGCTCCTCAACGCCGACCTCCACATCCACTCCCCCTACTCGATGGCCACCTCGCGGTCCATGACGCCGGAGTCGCTCCTTGCAGCCGCCAAAATGAAAGGCCTCGATGTCCTCGGGAGCGGCGACGCCCTCCACCCTGCGTGGCGTGCGGCGTGGCGGGACCGCCCCGAAGACGGCTCCGGGATCGTGGTCGTCCCCACCGTCGAGGTCGAAGACCGGCACCGGGTCCACCACCTCATCCTCGCCGAATCCTTCGACCAGTTCGCGGAACTCGCTGATCTCTTCGCCCCCCACAGCAAGAACGTCGCGACCGCGGGCCGGCCCCACGTCGCCCTCGACGGCGCTGCCATCGCCTCCGCGGTCCACGACCTCGGCGGGCTCATCGGCCCCGCCCACGCCTTCACCCCCTGGACCTCCCTCTACGCCCGGTTCGAGAGCCCGGCCGGGTGCTACGGCAGCGAACGGATCGACTTCCTCGAACTCGGGCTCTCTGCCGACACTTCCTACGCCGCAGGCATCCCTGACCTCGCCGGTATCCCCTTCATCTCCAGTTCCGATGCCCACAGCGCAACCCCGGTCAGGCTCGGCCGGGAGTTCACCCGGCTCGATGTTGGGGTGCCGGGGGTGCGGGGGGTCCTCGACGCGGTTGCCGGCGCGAGGATCGCCATGAACGCCGGGTTCTTCCCTGAGGAGGGGAAGTACAACCGCACCGCCTGCATACACTGCTTTTGCCACTACTCCCTCAAAGAGGCAGAGGCGCTCGGGTGGCGGTGCCCGGAGGACGGGAAGCGGATCAAGAAGGGCGTCGCCGACCGGGCGGCGGAACTCGCTGCCGCGGCCCCGCCGGAGTGCCGCCCCCCGTACCTCCACATCATCCCGCTCGGCGAGATCATCGTCCGGGTCCTCGGCACCGCATCACCGGCAACCCGGCGGTGCGGCGCCCTTTACGCCGAACTCCTCGCGACGTTCGGGGACGAGATCACCATCCTCACCGCCGCTCCCACCGGGGATATCAGGGCGGTCCACCCGGGTGTGGGCGACGCGGTCGAGGCCCTGAGAATTGGTCGGATAACCCTTCATCCTGGTGGAGGGGGTCGATACGGGTATTTCTCGTTCGAAGAGCCAGCGGCAGGGGGCCGGCCGCCTGACGGGTCGATCTGATGCCGTTATAATGGATTTATGCCCCGCATTTTGGTTTTCCGGCACGGGGTAAAGTTTATTTATGCCTGGAGGCATCGTTCCACCCCATGAAACGAATGTTTGGTATCCTTGCCCTCATGGTGGTCGCCAGCATCATGATCGCAGGGTGTGTACAGCCGGGAGGTAACGAGACGGTGACCCCCGCCCCTACAACGCCGGCGGTCACCGAGACCCCGCTGGCAACAGAGACGCCACTGGCGACAGAGACCCCAATGGAGACTGAGACCACTCCGATGGAGACCGTGACCACGGAGGAGACTGAGACCACTGCTACAACTGAGACGACCGTGACCACGGAGGAGACCGCGACCACCGCCACAACTGAGACGACCGCGACTCCAATGGAGACTGGGACCCCACCGCTGCCGCCGGCCGGTGAGGAGGGTGCTATCTCGATCACCGCGAGCGGGTTTGACCCGGATACGCTCACCATCCCGACGGACACCACGGTGACCTGGACCAACAATGCCGACACGAACCAGACCATCACGCTCACGGGTCCGACCGGGTCCGTCGACCTCGGGACGCTTGAGTCGGGCGACTCGGTCAACTACATCTTCACTGAATCTGGCAACTACGCCTACGTATCAGAGGAGACCGGATTTGACGGGACAGTCACCGTCACCGGAAACACAACCGCATAATCCCTTTTTCCCGCCGGTACCGGGGGATGCAGGGCGAATCTCCCCTACGCCCGCCGGTACGCCGCGGCGGCCTGCACCAGCCCTTCCGCAAACCCTGCCGTGAAGTAGGCGTGGGTGTACTGCCCGACCGCGTTCTGCGCGACGAGTCCGTCCCGGCCGCCGTCGATCCCCCGGCCCCGGGCGAGTTCCAGCGCAAACCTCGCATCGGGAGCACAATCGAGCCGTGAGTAGTGGTACTCCTGGCCCCGGAAGGCGGAGCCCTGCGCAAGCACCGGTGTCGTGCCGACCACCCTGGCCTCAACGTAGCCGAGAGCCTGGAGGCGGTCGGTCATCACCGCCGACGCCGGGAGAACCCCCGCCATCGGGTAGTCGCCATCAGTGGTCGTGAGCCGCTCTGCCAGGTAGATGAGCCCCCCACACTCGGCGAAGACCGGCATACCGTCGTCGGCCGCCTGCCGCACATCCTCCCGGCACCGGGAGGCGGCGAGCGCCTCTGCGTGGAGTTCTGGGTAGCCGCCCCCGAGGTAGAGCGCGTCCACCTCCGGGAGCCGGTCGGTCATCGGCGAGAAGAAGACAATCTCCGCTCCGGCCCGCACGAGACGGTCGAGGTTGTCGGCATAGTAGAAGCAGAACGCCGCGTCGTTCGCGACACCGAGGCGGACCCGCGCCTCCGGCCGGTCGGGGTCCTCCGGCGGCACCGGGAGGGGCGGGGCCGACCGTGCAAGGTCGATGATCCCGGGCAGATCGCAGGTCTCCTCCACCACCGCCCCGAACCCCCCAAGCACCCCGGTCTCGGCCGCCATCTCGAGCCCGAGGTGCCGGCTCCCGACCGTGAGGTCTTTTCGCCGGGGGACCCAGCCGCAGGCAGGGACGCTCTCCGTGGCCGCGATCATGGCCCGGTGGCGGGGGCTCCCGACCCGGTTGAAGATGACCCCCGCGACCCTGACATCCGGGTCAAACCCCGCATACCCGAGGGCCATCGCATGCACGCTCCGTGACGCGCCCCCGGCGTCCACCACGAGGAGCACCGGCGCGTCAAGGACCTTCGCGACGTGGGCGGTGCTCGCGGTATCGCTCCCTTCAAGCCCGTCGTAGAGCCCCATCGCACCCTCGACGACGGCGATATCGGCCCCGGCAGAGGCACGGACGACCGTCTCCCGCACACCCGCCTCCCCCATCATGAACGGGTCGAGGTTGCGCGACGTCCTGCCGCAGATGGCCGAATGGTGCGTGGGATCGATGAAGTCCGGGCCTACCTTGAAGGGCTGGACAGCAAGCCCCCGGGCGGCGAGCGCCGCCATCAGGCCGCTTGCAAGCGTAGTCTTGCCGCACCCGCTGTGGGTTCCGGCAACGACGATTCGTGGAATCGGGCGCATAACGTAGGTGTAGTGTTGAATAGCGTATAACATAAATATGACCTGA
Source organism: Methanoculleus sp. UBA413 (assembly GCF_002502935.1). Taxonomy (NCBI): domain Archaea; kingdom Methanobacteriati; phylum Methanobacteriota; class Methanomicrobia; order Methanomicrobiales; family Methanomicrobiaceae; genus Methanoculleus; species Methanoculleus sp. UBA413. The sequence continues at coordinate 24,433 of NZ_DAQR01000024.1, read as the reverse complement.
GATAACCTGGATATATCAAATTAATTTGCCTTACAACAAATAACTTTGATTGGTCTGCCGGCACGGCCGACTAGAGGTGGATTGACACATGCACATCATGGAAGGATTCTTACCAAGTCCCTGGTGGGAGATCTGGTTCCTCATCTCCCTGCCCTTCATCATCATCGGAGTCTACCAGTTAAACAAGCTTGTACAGGAGAAACGGGAAGCCCTGCCGCTCCTTGCGGTCGCAGGGGCGTTCGTCTTCGTCCTCTCCTCGCTCAAACTCCCCTCGTTCAACGGGAGCTGCTCCCACCCCACGGGGACCGGGCTTGGGGCCGTCCTCTTCGGTCCCTGTATCGCCGGGGTCCTCGGGCTGATCGTCCTCGTCTTCCAGGCGGTCTTCCTCGCGCACGGCGGGCTCACCACCCTCGGGGCGAACGTCTTCTCGATGGGGATCGCGGGTCCGGCCGTCGCCTACGCCATCTATAAGGTCGGGACCCGTGTGGGCGCAAACACCTACGCGACGGTCTTTGTCGCCGCAGCGCTCGCCGACCTCTTCACCTACGTCGTCACCTCGATCCAGCTTGCGCTTGCGTTCCCGGGGACCACCGGGTTTGTCGGGGCATTCACGGCCTTCGCCGCGATCTTCGCCGTCACCCAGGTCCCGCTCGCCATCATCGAGGGTGCGATCATCATGCTGGTCTTCAAGTACATCGTCGACCTCAAACCCGAGATTCTCACCCGCTTAAACCTCCTCTCCGAGAGCACCGTCCAGAAACTGAGGGAGGCCTCGGCATGAAGTACGGTATGGAGCTTGCGGTCGTCGCGCTCATCATCGTCTTTGCCGCCGTCTTCCTCGTCCAGGACGCCGCGATCCGGGCAACCGGAGAGGAAGCCTGGGGCGGTGCCGACGACGGTGCCGCCGAACTCATCGAGGCTTCCGGCTACGAGCCCTGGATCGAGCCCTTCTGGGAACCCCCGAGCGGTGAGATCGAGTCGCTCCTCTTTGCCCTGCAGGCTGCCATCGGCGCGGTCGTCATCGGGTATATCTTCGGCTACTGGCGGGGCAGCAGAAAAACCGCCTGATTTTTTTTGTCGTCCGCTAAACCAGATGGGAGGACGGGACCAGAGTGTACGAGATGCTTGATGATTTTGCCCAGACAAACGGCCTCCGAGGGACCAGCCCCGGCCTCAAACTCTTCCTTGGGCTTGCAAGCATCCTCCTCTGCGTCTCGTCGCCCGGCCCCGTCGCCCCCCTGCTGGTTGCGGTCTCGCTCTCCGTCGCCATCCTCGTCCTCGCCCGCTTCCCTCCCCGCGTCTACGCCCGTCTCCTCCTCATCCCGGTCTCGTTTGCGGTGATGAGCATCATCGTCATCCTCTTCATCACCGGGAGCGGAACGGTCCTCGTTGAGGTCCCCGGCCTCCCCCTCGCGGTCACGGCCGACGGCGCAAACCTCGCCGTCCTCCTCCTCGCGCGGGTCTTCGGCGGCATGTGCTCGCTCTTCTTCATCGCGCTCACGACGCCGATGACCGAGGTCTTTGATATCCTGAAACGACTCGGGGTGCCGACCGTCCTCATCGACCTTGCCATGCTCATCTACCGGTTCATCTTCATCCTCATCGAGGAGGCCGGCCAGATCTACCGCTCGCAGGTGATGCGTCTTGGGTACGGCCGGTTCAGGGAATCGGTGAACTCCTTTGGGATGCTCGCGGGGGCGCTCTTCCTCCGCACCTGGGAGAGCGGTGAGGCGCTGGTGCTCGCGATGGACGCACGCTGTTACGACGGAAAACTCGGTATCCCCGGCGACGCCCGGCCGGTCTCCTACCCCGCTCTCGGGGTGGTCCTGGTCTATCTCGGGGCCGTGCTCGCGGTATCGCTCAAGACCGGAGGTCTGCTGCTCATATGACACCACTGCTTGAAACCGACAACGTCACCTACACCTACCCAAACGGTCCTGCCCCGGCCCTCTCCGGGGTGAGCGTCACGATCACCGCCGGGTCAAAGACCGCTCTCGTCGGCGCGAACGGCGCCGGGAAATCGACGCTCCTCCTCATGCTCAACGGCATACTCAGGCCGGACTCGGGCGAGGTCAGGTTCTCCGGCCGGCCGCTTGCCTACGATAACCGGAGTCTCCGCGACCTCCGCCGCCGGGTCGGGTTCGTCTTTCAGAACCCCGACGTCCAGATCATCGCCCCGACCGTCGAAGCGGACGTGGCCTTCGGGCCGGTGAACCTCGGGCTCCCCCCTGACGCCGTCCGCCGGGCGGTCAGGGACGCCCTCGGCTACGTCGGGCTCCGGGGCTACGAGAAGCGGCCGCCCCACCACCTCTCCGGCGGGGAGAAGAAGCGGGTTGCCATCGCCGGCATCCTCGCGATGGAGCCCGCGGTCCTCGTCTTTGACGAGCCGACCAACTCCCTTGACCCCGCAAGTTCCGAGGAGGTCATGGAACTCCTCGACGAACTTGCCTCCGGTGGCCGGACGGTGCTCGTATCCACCCACGACGTCGAACTCGCTTACCGCTGGGCCGACTCGGTCATCCTCATGGAGCACGGCAGGGTTCTTGCCCGGGGTGCCCCGGAGGAGGTCTTCTCAGACCACGACCTCCTCGCGGCCGCCCGCCTGAAACCGCCCGCCCTCCTCGACCTCTACAACGAACTCGCCCTCCGGGGCGTCATTGACCCGGGCGCCCCCCCAAAGAGCGTGCTTGAGTTCACCGATCTGGTCGAGCGGGCGATGCACGGCCACGTCCCCGACCGGGACGAACCCGGGCAGATCTACCTCTGCAACGCCGACCTGACCGGCGGCGACGATATCAGGGCGCTCATCAGGTCCGGGATGGTCGACCGCGTCGGCGCGATGGGCACCCGGGCCAAGGAGTTTGTCGGCCGGGAGCGGATCCTGCTTGACTACACCTACGGTGTCATCGACAAGTGTATCCTAAAAGCCCTCAACGGGGAGAACTCGCTCATCATCACCACGGGCGGCATGGTTGGGCACGTCCGGAGGCGTATCGCGGAGTACGGCGACGAGAGCGGACGGGTGATCCCGGTGACCCCGGTGCAGGAGTCGGCGAGCCCCGAGCCTGGTCGTGAACCGGCCCTTGAGTGAGAAAGACCCGGATACTCTTTTTGCATACCCCGGTGAGAAGATTAATTGGGTGTCGCACCGGAGGTTACTACATGATGCTCGAAGAGGCTCTGCAGCGGATATCAGAACAGGCAAAACGGAAGCGGATGAGCCTGCCCGACCACAAGACCAAGATCGTCTGCACCATCGGGCCGGCGTCCCGCTCCCGGGAGGTGCTCGCCGACCTGGTCAGGGCCGGCATGAACGTCGCCCGGCTCAACCTCTCCCACGGAACATTCGAGGAGCACCGGGAGAACATACGGACCATCAGGATGGCGGCCGAGGACGCCGGGCTCCCGGTCACGATCTTGATCGACCTCCCGGGACCGAAGATCCGGCTCGGCGACCTCGCGGTGGAGCCCGTGGAACTCCAGAAGGGCGAGACCATCATCCTGACCGCCGCGCCGGCGTCTGACGATCCTTCCCGGATCCCGGTCGATTTCGAGCAGTTCCCCGACCTGGTCTCCGAGGGGGGCACCATCTTCATCAACGACGGGTTCCTCCAGCTCAAGGTCGATGAGATCGCCGGGAAGGATGTCAGGGCGACGGTGGTCGTCGGCGGCACGCTGCTCTCGCGTAAGGGCGTCAGTCTCGTCGGCGGCGGGGGGATCGTTGCGCTCAGCGCCGTCACCGACCGGGACCTTGAGTGCATCAATTTCGGGCTCTCTGAGGGGATCGATACCTTCGGGATCTCGTTCATCGAGCGGGGGGAGGATATCAGGCGGGCCCGGGAGCACGCGGCCCGGGCGGGAAAGATCATCCGGGTGATCGCAAAGATCGAGCGGCAGGAAGCGCTTGCAAACATCGACGAGATCCTCAGGGAGACCGACGGGGTGATGATCGCCCGGGGCGATCTCGGCGTCCAGACCCCGATCGAGGACGTCCCAACGGTCCAGAAGCGGATCATCCAGAAGGCGAACGTCCTCGGCCGGCCGGTGATCACCGCGACCCAGATGCTCGTCTCGATGACCGACAACATCCGGCCCACCCGGGCCGAGGTGACCGACGTCGCAAACGCCATCCTGGATGGGACCGACGCGGTCATGCTCTCTGAGGAGACGTCCATCGGGAAGTACCCGGTCGAGACGGTCGCGATGATGGCAAAGATCGCCCGCTCGACCGAGGAGAAGCGGTCAACCCTCGGGCCCGGGCGCAACCTGGTCGACTACTTCAGGGAGGGGAAGGGCCGGAAGGGGATCACCATCAACGATGTCGTCTCCCTCAACGTCATCGAGTCGATGGACGCGCTCGGCATCAGGTACGTGCTGACGCCCACCCGTTCCGGGAACACCCCCCGGAGCATATCGCGGTTCAAGCCTGAGGCCTGGATCCTCGCGTTCACCAGGAACCCCGCCACCCTCAAGTTTCTGGCCTTCTCCTACGGTGTCTGCCCGTTCCTGATCAGCAGCGAGAAGGAGTACTGGCACGGGGCGATCCTGGACTCGATCCGGGACTCCGGCCTGATCAAACCCGGGGAGCGCGTGGTGCTGACCGAAGGGATATCCCCGGGGCGCGAGGGGACCGATTCGCTCATCATCCTGACGGTGGACTGAGGTCATCCCCGGGGGACAACAAACCCTATCCCCCCGGGAGTTGAATAGGTAGTGGTTATGGGAGAGGTCATTCCCGCCGGAGGGGACGGCGCGCTCAAGGAGAAGACCGCCCGCCTCTCGGTCGCATCAAACACCTTTCTTGTCGCGACGAAACTGGCTGTCGGGGTTGCTATCGGCTCGGTCGGTATCATATCGGAGGCGATCCACTCCGCAATCGACCTGATCGCCGCGGTCGTCGCGTACTTCTCGGTCCGGCAGTCGGCCCGGCCGCCCGACGAATGCCATACCTTCGGGCACGGGAAGTACGAGAGCATATCCGGGCTTCTTGAGGCGGTCCTGATTCTTGTTGCCGCCGTCCTGATCATCAACGAGGCGATAAAAAACCTCCTCGGCGGTGTGGAGACGCTGAACGTCGATGCGCTCGGGGCCGGTATCGCCGTCATGCTGCTCTCGGCCGGGATCAACCTCTACGTCTCCTCCCGTCTTATGACGGTGGCGAAGAAGACCGAGTCGATTGCGCTCGAGAGCGATGCCTGGCACCTGCGCACCGACGTCTACACCTCTGCCGGGGTCGTGGCCGGGCTTGTCCTGATCAAGCTCACCGGGATTGTGATGCTCGACTCCTTCGTCGCGCTCGGTGTCGCGGTCATCATCCTGAAGGCGGCGTTTGACCTCATCAGGCGGTCGTTTGAGGACCTCGTCGACCGGAGCCTCCCCCCCGAGGAGGAAGCCCGGATCCGGGAGATCATCAACGAACACTGCACGGCGGTCATCAGTTTCCACCGGCTCCGGACCCGCCGGTCGGGGCCGAACCGGTTTGTGGACCTCCATATGGTCGTCCCGAGGACCGCGACCCTTGAGGAGGCCTACGGTATCGTGAAACATATCGAGGCAGACGTCAAAGGAGAGTTCCCCCGGACGAGCGTCACCATCAGGGTGCAGCCCTGCACCGGCGAGGACTGTCTCGCCTGCGCTGTCCTATCCGCCTGCCCGGAGTGCGAACACCTGACCCTCCACGGGGGGCCGGAAAAAGAACGGTAACAGGAGAGGTGGTACGGGGTCCTACTTCCAGCGGAAGAGGCCCCGGTGTTGCAGTTCTTCCTCTGCGAGCGCCCTGAGCCGGTCCTGCTCCTGCTCTATCGTCCGGACCTGTTCCCTGAGCATCGTCTTGGTCTCGTTGTCACAGGTGCAGTTCTCGATCGACTGCCCCAGTTCCGTGACCCGCTCCCGGTTCCGCTGCGTCTCTTCTGCGATCAGGCGGGCAGCGTCCTCGTCACCCCCAAAGAGGAACCGCACGAAGCCGTGCCGGCCCCGGATCTGCTCCTCGGCTTCGAGGGTCTTTTTGACCGAGTTGTTGAACTCCCGGGCGATGACCGAGATGTTCCGGCCGATGCCGCCGGTCCGGTTCTCAGCGGCGAGCAGGGTGTGGACGGCGAGCCGGACCTGGTTCTGGTCGCGCTTCTCCATCCGGTTCCGGTCCAGGCCGGGCGTTTCGTTCTCCGCGATCTGAGCGTTCCCCTCCTCGTTCACCCGGTGCTCTCCCCGGGGCGCCGTATGCTCCTCCCCCGCCGGGGCACCGTGGCCACCGGGGGCGGCGGCCGCGAACCCGGGGAGGACGAGGAAGACGATCATGGCTGCTGCAATGATGCGTTTCATCGTTTTTCACCTCTGTGTACAAAGAGATCCGGGGAAGGTTCGTTATATGTTTATTGAACCGGCCGGTTCAACGTCATATCAGGACCGTGAGGACGAGGCATGCCACGACCGGGATGACGAGGTTGTCGTCCACGGGGCTCACCAGTTCGGCAATTCCCGTGACCGCGGCCGTCGCGAGGGCGGCTGGCAGCGGGACGATGAGAGCGAGGGCGGCCGTCGTCACCGCGATCCCGGCGAGCGTGCCCTCAAGGGATTTGTGGTTGTAGATCCGGGTCTTCCCGAACCGGACGCCGGCGATGGTGGTGATGCTGTCGAGGAGCGAGAGGACCACGAGCCCGACGAAGGCGACCTCTTTTTCGAAGAAGACGAGAGAGAAGAGGGCCCCGAGCGCGAAGAAGAGCGCTCCCTTGCCCGGGGCGGCGTCACGCCGCTCCAGACCCCCGATGATCGTCGAGACGACCGGGATGGTGTAGCCCCGGGAGATGGCGTCGGAGAGGATGAACCCTGCAAAGAGGGCGAGCACGAGGACGGAGATGGTAATGTTGCGGTCGAAGACGAGGACAAACCCCGCAATCCCGAGACCGAAGACGAGGTGGACGACCTGCCGGAGCGACTCGTTCATCGTACCAGGGATTGGCGCCGGAGCGGTTAAACCCTCTGCCCTCCGCGGGGAGGGCATTTTAAGTAACGTTGCGACAGATGATCTGAAGAGGAGGATGTCTATCGACGTTTCAGGCCGTCTGGGGGAAGATCATCGTCATATGGACGACATCGCACGGTTCTACGTAAAATGTGTGCTCTGGCTCGGGGTGCACGATCCGGGCTACGTGAGCGCCTACTTCGGCCCGGAGAAGATCCGGGAGGAGGCGCTCACGGTGACGGTTCCGCCGGAGAGCGTCGCCGGCTACGCCGGTGAACTTCTCGCGGCCCTGGATACGGTCGAGCCGCTCTCAGACGACGCCCGGGTCCGTCACGCGGGTCTCCGGGGGATGGTCGGGGCGCTTGAGGCCCGTGCCGGGATGCTCGCTGGAGGGGGTCTCTCCTTTGATGCAGCCTTCGGCGTCCCGGCGCCTGAGGATGACCCGGGCTGGTACGAGGGGCTGCACGCGGCGCTCGACGCCGCTCTTCCGGGGAGCGGCGATCTTGCGGGGCGCTACCAGGCGTTCATGGCATCGTTTGTCGTGCCCCCGGATCGGCTCTTCGAGGTCTTCTCGGCCGCGGTCGCGGAGAGCCGGCGCAGGACCGCGGAGCATATCAGGCTCCCGCCGGGGGAGGGGATCGAGTATCTTCCCGGGGAGGGCTGCAGCCGCTACCTCGGCGGGGGGCGGAGCATCGTCCGGGTGGACGTCGACCGCCCGGTGACCATCGACCGGGTTCTCCCCGTGGTCTGCCGCGAGGGGTATCCCGGCCGCCACACCATCCGGACAATCAGGGATGCGGTCCTGGTCCGGGGCAGGGGCTGGATCGAGCACGCGGTCGTCCCGGCCGCATCGCCGCTCGCGACGGTCAGCGAAGGGGCCGCCCGGTTCGGTGTGGAGGTGGCCTTCCCGGGTGCCGACCGGGTGGGGTTCGCAGAAGAGGTCCTCTTCCCGCTGGCCGGGTTTGCGCCGGAGGATGCCGCGCTCCTCGATGCCGTCAGCGCCACGGCCACTGATCTCTTCTTCTCAGGCGCCGCCTGGGTTGCCTGGGGGCTTGCCGACGGCGCGCTCTCCCGGGAGGAGGCGTGCGGTATCCTCAGGGACGTCCTGCTCCTCGCCCCGGAGACGGCTGAGGCCTACCTTGGGTCCATCGAGGGGTTCGGGGCCTACCCGGCGGCCGTGAGCGAGGGGTACCGCTGTGTGCGGGACTACGTCGGGAGCGACCCGGCGCAACGGTGGGAACGCTTCGCCCGCATCCTCACCGGGCCCCTGATGCCGGCCGATCTCGCCGGCACTCCCTGATGAACGCCAGAGCCTCTTCGTCGGTGATCGCGAAGGTTGCCTGGGCCTCGAGCGCGATCACCCTGAGGATCACGGCGACGTCGTCGAGACGGCGCTTGTGGTCGCCGCGGACGTTCTTTCTCACCTCGCGGAGGGTGGCAAGCGCGGTGCCGACGTTTGCGATCGTGCAGAGCGCGCTCTCCCGGGTGCCGATATCGACGGCGGGGAGGAGCCGGGGCGGCCTGGTGATGGGAACCTGAGCCATATTCCTTATCCTTACGCTGCAGGAATTTGAATCTGCCGGGAGTTTTTGCTTCTGGAGACCCGGTTTTGTCCCTTCGCGCGAGACGTTGCATCACCGTCCGGACCCCGGGTCTGCCTCACGTGAAGGTTTCCTGCCCTCTTCTTCGCGTGCGATTTTTCCATCACCGCCGGGTACTCCCTGCATCTGAATCCGCAGAAGATCTCATGATGCGCTGCTCCGATACTGTATTCTTCAGGGACACCCTACCAGAGTTACTGACTTCCCGTACCGCGGATGATCGACCCATGACCACGGACCCAAAGCCTACCGTCGCGGAGCCCTGCTGGTGGAGAGCCGTCCTGACGAACCCCTACATCGTCGGCCCCATCAAGTTTGTCCTCCCGTTTGCCATCGCCACGGCGCTGTTTGTCGCCCTCTACCTGATGGTGCCCTACCAGCAGTTTCTGACCCTCTCCGGGCTGGCCGCCGCCTACTTTGTCCCCCCGGCCGGGAAGGAGTCGATCATCCCGATCGCGATCCTGATGGGGTATCCCTGGTGGCTCATCACGCTCGTGATCTTCCTGATCGATGTTGCGGTCTCCCTCTTTGTGGTCTGGAACTTCGACCTGGCGCTGAAGATCCCGCTCATCGGCCGGCTGCTCTCGAACGGGATGACGGCGGCCCGCAACTACACCGAGACCCAGCCCTGGCTCCGGCGGCTCTCGACGGTCGGGCTTATTCTCTTTGTCTTCTTCCCGCTCCAGGGGACCGGGGCGATGAACGGGTCGATCCTCGGCCGGCTGCTCGGGATGAACGAGGCCCGGGTGTTTGCGTGTGTCTGCACGGGATCGCTTGCCTCCTGTCTCATCATCGCGCTCGGCGCCGACGTGATCCTGGACGTCTACCAGGAGGACCCGGTCCTCGGGATCGGGCTTCTGGTCCTGGTCGCGGTCGTGGTCGTGGCCGGGGTGGTGGGGTGGCGGATGCGGAAGGGGAGGCTCCGGGGGCGGCGGCCGGGGTAGTCCTCAGGGGCGATCCTCTTAATACTAATCACGATTAGTACTAATCATGATTAGGGAGTTCGTCGACCGCGAGATCGAGGCCGCCCTTCTTGAGGAGGAGTGGCAGAAGGCTGGGGGGAGGCTGATCATCCTTTACGGCCGCCGGCGCATCGGCAAGACCCGGCTGATCACCGAGTTTATCCGCGGCAAGCAGGGCATCCTCCACTTCGCGGAGGACACCGCGCCGCAGGTCCAGATCCGCCGGTTCCAGGCGGCGGTTGCGGAGTTCTTCGGCGACTCGCTCCTTGCCTCGCTCGACCTTACGTCCTGGGGCCAGATCTTCTCTTACCTGGCGCAGAAACCGGTCCCGGAGCGGCGCTACCTTGTCATCGACGAGTTCACCTACCTGATCAAAAACGATCCGGCCATCCTCTCCGCACTCCAGAAGGCCTGGGATACCGCCCTCTCCGGATCGAACTGGTGCATCATCCTTGCGGGCTCCATGCTCGGGATGATGAGCGATCTGGCGCTCTCTTCCACGTCCCCGATCTATGGAAGACGGACCCGGGATATCCTTCTTGGAGCGCTCCGGTTTCCAGACGCACGAAAGATGCTTCCCACCTTCTCCTTCCGCGACGCGCTCAGGGTCCACCTGACCATCGGCGGCATCCCTGAGTACCTCCTGAAAGCCGGAGATTACAGCGACTACACCACCTTCGTCGGCCGTGAGTTCTTCAACAGGTACGGCTACTTCTACCGGGAGCCGTACTTCATGCTCTCGCAGGAGTTCCGGGAGCTCCGGACGTATCAGGCGATCCTCAACGCCATTGCTGTCGGGAAGACCGCACCCGGCACCATCGCACAGTTCTGCGGCATGGACACCCGGCACCTCTATCCCTACCTGGAGGCGATGACCCGTCTCGGGTTTATCGAGAGAGAACTCCCCCTCCTCGGGAATCGGCGGCAGGGGCTGTACCGGATAGCGGACAGTATTTTTGACTTCTGGTACAACTTCGTCTTCTCCCGGCGGCAGGCGATAGAGACCAACGGTCTTGCGCCTGATGCAGTAGACCTCAATCCCTACTTCGGCAAGCAATTCGAGGCGTTTGTCCGGGATGAGTTTGCTCGCGTCGTCTTTCCCGGCTGCACCACCGGACGGTGGTGGTACCGGGATGCGGAGATCGACCTTGTTGCGGTTGACGAGAAGGCCGGATCGGTTGTCTTTGGCGAGTGCAAGTGGGGAGGGCTCTCGAAGATGGAGGCACGTGGGGTGCTCGCCCGGCTCGAGCAGAAGGCCGGTCTTGTCCGCCATGCCCGCTACCCGGCGGAGCGCTTCTGCCTGGTCTCAGGCGGTGATATCGGGGGGAAGGACCGGCTCAGGGAGGAGGGGTTCCTCGTCTATGATATGACGGATATTGAGGCGGCGTTTGGGGGCGGTGGGTGACCGGGGCTGTGCAGGGGTGGCTAACATTCGCGATCGTGTCATTGCCCGTGTGTTTCGGGAACCGGGTCTGATCGAGCAATGGGGCAGCGGGTTTCCCCGCATTCTGGACGAGGCAAAACCTGCCTGAACCTATGATCAAAGAGATCGGGATGAACGTTCGGTTTACTGTTTTTCTTGCGGAGAAGATCTCACCCGGAGTTAAGCGCGAAGTTATCGAGGGGGCTGAAGAGCAAGTCGAACAAGTAACCGAACAAGTGAGGCGCCTTCTGATCTCTCTGAGGAAAGAGCCACTGAGAACGAACGATGCAATGCGATGCCTGGGACTCAGTCACCGGCCCACATTCCTGTACGATTCCCTGAGGCCGGCTATTCAGACTGGGTTCGTTGAGATGACGCAGCCGGATTCGCCCAGAAGCCCGACGCAGAAATACCGCCTGACTGAAAGGGGGAGGAGCTATCTGCAAAGATACGTGACGTCGTGAACGAGAACGGTGACGATTGCTCACAGATAAGCACATCCAGGCGTACATACCCGCCCGGAAACCCCTGCAGCGCAATCCCACCCCCTTTCACCCGCACGCCTGAGCCGCCTCACCCGCACTGCCATCTGCCCGGGGCCGGGTCTCACCCTCCTCATCGCACCGCTCCATCCGCTGCGGGGTCCGGCAGATCCACTGCATGTCCCGGTTGGTCTTCTCTCCGGTCATCCTTCAGGATGATGGGTTGGGAGAAGGAAATAGGCTGACCGTGAGGGGTGTTTCCGGGAGGCGGGGGCGTACACGGCGCCTGTGCTGCTGCCGGTTTGTTCCCCGGGATGGCTTCCCGCCGCCTCTGGATGGGGTTGCAACTGCTGCTGCACAGGGTGTTGCAACCATTGTTGCAACGAGATCGGGGGCGGGGATTGCACGTAGATTGGGCGGGGTTTTTTGAACGGGGGGGTTTTGGGGGAGATCGTTCCTGGGGGTCGGGGGTCGTTTGCAACATGTTCCGGAGCACAGGGGTTGGTTCGACTCCAGCGGAAGGGGGGATATTGTGTGCGGGGGCGGGGTGGGGCGTGGATGGCAGTACCTAAAACCAGAAATTGGGCGGAACATCTCTCCGGATGCATTATGGAAACTTGATTTTATTTAAAACGGGGAAAAATTAGTGGTCTCCATTAGGAAACTATATATGGACATATATCAATTCTCAAATCTATACGAGAAGGAACTGATATCATGTCTCCAGAATGGCCTCCTCCATCCAACCCGATTAAAGAGGTTCCTGATATGGAATCCCAGGTTAAGGATGGCTTTGACTCTTTCTTCCAGCACGCTACCGGACACACACCATATCCATTTCAGCGCAATCTTGCAACGTCAGAGATATTTCCCGAAGTAATCAAGATTCCCACCGGCATGGGGAAGACTGATGCAATTATTCTGGGTTGGTTGTGGAGAAGACGATTTGATCCTCGAGACGAGGTCCGCCTACGTACACCCCGGAGGTTGGTTTACTGCCTGCCTATGAGGGTTCTCGTCGAACAGACCAGGGACAAAACAAAACAATGGCTTGATCGATTAGGGATCCTGGCCGCATCGCCTGGTGATGACAATGCTGTAACCGGTTTTGCTGAGAGCAGCATGAGGGAAGGCAAACGGATCGCAGTCACGGTACTTATGGGCGGAGAGGAGAGGGAATGGTGGGATATCTACCCCGAACGGGATGCTATCATCATTGGAACCCAGGATATGCTCATATCTCGGGCTCTCAACCGCGGATATGGTATGAACAAATACCGCTGGCCCACTCACTTTGGTCTCCTGAACAACGACTGCCTCTGGGTGATGGATGAGGTTCAACTCATGGGAAGAGGGCTTGCCACGACCACCCAGCTCCAGGCATTCCGTCACCGCCTGGGAACGATGGAACCCTCCCCGGCCCGGTCTGTCTGGATGAGTGCAACCCTGGAAGAGAGATGGCTTGGCACGGTGGACTTCGATCCCGGGACAAACATTACCCGGACCCTGACACTCAGTCAGGGCGACCGGAATGAACCCGCAATTCAGTCCCGGATACAGGCAAGGAAGATCCTGGAGCGGGTCGAAACTGGTGCAGGAGATCTCAAGGGGCTTGCCGGGGAAATCCTCGATAAACACCCGGGAGGAGCCCGAACCCTCGTGATCATGAACACGGTGAGGAGCGCAGCAGATCTTCACAAGGAGATCTCGAAGAGGAAGCCGGATGCGAAGCTTGTTCTCATTCATTCCCGCTTCAGGCCGCCCGACCGACAGGAGGTTGTCAGCGACCTACTTGAGGAACCCGGCCCTGAAGGTACCATCATCGTCTCCACACAGGTCATCGAGGCGGGTGTTGATGTCTCGGCTAAGGCGCTCTTCACCGAGCTCGCGCCCTGGCCTGCACTCGTGCAGAGGCTTGGAAGGTGCAACCGGGCCGGCGAGTATGACGAAGCCCAGGTATACTGGATTGACGTACCCACTGATAAGAAGGGTTCTGCCCTTCCCTACACACCTGAAGAGCTGGATAGAGCCCGGGAGGTGCTTCTCAGCCTGGAAGGTCAAAGTGTGGGCCCTGATTGGCTCCCTGATGTTCGAGAGGAGGTCGTTCACGAGCAGGTGATACGCGAGAAGGACATAATAGAACTCTTCGACACCACCCCTGACCTTGCCGGGAACGATCTGGACGTTTCTCGGTTCATACGCGATGCTGATGATACAGATGTCCAGGTATTCTGGCGGGACTTCCCTGAGGAAGGACCGGGTGGTGAAGAACCCGAACAGCTGCCGCACAGAGATGAGATCTGTACGGTCCCGATCGGTGAGATCCGGGATCTGGTCGGGAAGAAGAGAGAGGAGGCCTGGGTGTGGGATACGCTCGACGGTCAATGGAGCCGGGTCAGGGCGGATTCGATCTATCCTGGAATAACTCTGATGCTCCGGGCCAATAGTGGTCATTACACCAGGGCCAAGGGATGGGACATCAGTTCAAAAGAAACTGTTCCGGTCATCCAGAGAAAGGAGGAATCTACTGATATAGATTATACCAGCAACGAATCGGCGGTCGGCGGCTGGATGTCGATTGCAGAACATACAAACCAGGTATGCGGGGAGATGGCAGCGATCCTCGACTCTCTGGGGTTGGATGGCCAATGGAGAACCTCTCTGCTCGAAGGGGCACGCTGGCACGATGCAGGGAAGGCCCATAGATCCTTCCAGGCGCTGTTGAAGAAGGATGCTCTGGAAGAATTTGATGATCCTCCGGCTGCAAAGGCACCCCGTGACGCATGGAAGGGCAGATTACCCGCCAGACCTGATGCGGATGACGAGCGGCGCAGGTACTTCAGGCACGAGCTCGCCTCGGGGATCGCCGCACTCCAGAACGGCAGGGATGATCTTGTTGCATACCTGGCTGCAGCTCACCACGGCAAGGTACGCGTATCGATCAGGTCGATGCCGGGCGAACAACGCCCCCGTGATCAGGATACACGATTCGCTCGAGGAGTCTGGGACGGTGATGTCATTCCAGAGACCGATCTTGGCGGAGGCGTCATTCTGCCGCAGACAACGATCGATCTCTCCTTCATGGATCTCGGTCACGGTGTCAACGGCGCGAGCTGGCTTGCACGGGCTCTTGAATTGAGGGATCAACCGGATATTGGCCCATTCCGGCTCGCCTTTATGGAAGCCCTGATGAAAGCCGCCGATGAGCGGGCGAGTGGAGGTGGCGGAGCATGACCCGCATAGCACTCTCCGGCTGCACCTCAGAGCCGTTCTCCTCATACCTGACAGGGCTTGCGGTCCTGCGACTGGTCTCGGAACAGAAGGACCGGGATGCACGAGGGTGGTGGGACGGCGGCGGTTTCCATCTCGAATCGAGCCTTGATGAGGAGGGTCTCCTGAACTTCTTCCTGAACGAGTATGTCCCCACCCCCATCGTATCGCCATGGAACGGTGGCAGCGGGTTTTACGGGGGTGATAACACCGAGGGTATAGACGCGATTATGCAGAGCGATTCAGAACGCTTTGCTCTGTATCGGGAGACCATCAGGAAGGTCAAATCATTCCCGGAGATGCCGGAGACGCAGTTGCCTCTCGGAAGGATGCTGGAGTTGCTGGAGAGCGAATTCACGGGGAGATCTGGACAAAAAATGCTCGATCTTGTGAACGAAACCCGTGAACTGGTCAATCGTGCAGCCCCTCTTCTCACCCCAAAAAGTCCACTGGGCTTGACCATCGAAGACCTGGAGGCAGAGGCGAAACTGCCGAAAAATGCGTCTCAGGCAGAGAAAGAGCGGGCCACGGCGATAAAAAATCTGATCAAATCTGCCAAGAAGATCAGGAGCGCTATCAAGCAAAGAATGCGGAGTTCTGGGAAAACTCAGGTCATTCTGGCCTGCCGGGACAGGCTTGATGCACGTGTGGTGGAGTGGATTGACGCTGTAGCAGCGATCAACCACACCGGCGAAGCAGAGTTTCCGGCCATCCTGGGGACTGGCGGAAACGAGGGACGTCTTGAGTATTCCAACACCTTCATGAAGAACCTCTCCTCGCTCCTCCTCTCGGATGATCAGAGCGCGTCCTGTAGCCTGCTCAGAAACACTCTCTTCGGCGACCCGACCAGTCATCTCCAAGTAGCCAGCGTGGGCCAGTATGACCCCGG